>NZ_VMNC01000004.1:0-7925 GCF_013277505.1 Streptococcus sp. k-378
AAAGTCGGGATTATACCATATTTTCATCAGTCTCATTATCCATAAATAATCGAGTAGGGGATAATCTCTAGCCCCTCTCACACCACCGTACATGCCGTTCGGCATACGGCGGTTCAACTAACTTTTAACGCATGTCGTTCAAGGTAATAATCCAAACACGAAACCAGTCCACGTTTTTCAAGGACTGGTTTTGATATAGCACGTTTAAGTACCGACTTCTGAGCTACTAATTGGTAGTGGTCGCCCCAGCCAGATACCTTATCTGCTATCCATTTAGGAACTCCTAACTTAAGCAATCCCCATAATCGTCTCGATTTCTTCTTCCATTGCTTCCAGATAATCACTCGTAGGCGAGTACGCAAGCGCTCATCTATGCTGGTGACAATACTTTTCATATTCCCAATGAGAAATAGTTTATCCATCCTCGAATGGACAAATTCAGTTGCTCAATACGTCTTGTTAGGTCTATACTCCATTTCCTCTGTGTTAGTTTCTTCAATTTAAACTTAAATCTCCGAACACTATCTTGATGTGGACGACTTTTCCAACCATCTGATGATTTCCAGAACCCAAAACCTAAGTATTTCAGCTCTCTTGGTCTGGTAATCTTAGTCTTGGTCATATTTACTTTCAAACCTAGCCGTTTCTCAATAAAACGACTAACTGAATACATCACACGCTTAGCGGCTGCCTCGCTTCCGACCGTCATCACACAATCATCTGCGTAGCGCACAAATCGAAGTCCCCTCTTTTCTAATTCCTTGTCCAATTCATTAAGCATGATATTGGATAAGAGAGGAGATACATTTCCTCCCTGTGGTGTACCAACTAGCGTTTTATGACGCTGACCGTTAATGATAACACCTGAATGAAGATACTTACGAATCAAGGATTCCCTATCTCCGTCTTCGATAATATTATGTACTAAGGACATCAATCTATCTTGAGGAACCCTATCGAAAAATTTCTCTAGGTCTATATCCACTATCCACTCATAGCCGTCATTTAAGTACTCTAAGAGCTTTATGATGGCTTTTTCACATGACCTATTTGGTCTGAAACCATAACTCGTATCTGAGAAATGGGGTTCACAAATGGGGCTCATGACTTGGACAATGGCCTGTTGAATCATTCTATCCATAACTGTTGGAATTCCTAGTTGACGGATGCCTCCGTTTGGTTTAGGAATCTCAACTCTAAGAACTGGTTGAGGCTTATATTTTCTCTGTTTTATCAGTTCCTTAGTCAAGCGCCAGTTTTGTCTGAGATAATTATCCATCTCTTCTATAGTCATTCCATCAATCCCAGCTGAGCCTTTATTGGATTTTACTTGATTGTAGGCTTCCAGCATATTTTCGCGTGATAATATCTTATCTAGCAATTTTGACATGTGCGTATTCCTTTCTTGTTTTGGTGCCTGAGGGACATCTTATATTGGTGAGCCTTCATCTAGTCAATACGTGACAGACTCCAGTTCTATCAGACCGTTCGTTTTACAGACACAAGTGAAGTAGGATTACTTCAATTAGTTGTTCACCCCTTCGCTCCACTTCCATTACAGAAGTTTCCTCACTACTATGGGTTCGGCTGACTTCTCATGATTCGTTGTTACTACGCATTCAGCGCTCATGAGACCTCACGGGATAAGTCGTACATCTTTCCTCGTTTACTCTCGTGATTTACGCATATAGGTTACGACTACCTTTTTGGACTTTAGAGTTTGAAGCCCCCTTATCCGCTATATACGCCTTACTATCACGTTCCTGTTCGTAGAGCCACGATTTCGCTATCCCTTCCTCTCCCCGCTACCTCACGATAGTCAGGCTTGGGAATCGCTATTGGGTTCACCGGTAGCGGGTGCCCACGGAGGACTTACACCTCAGATGCACGACATGCCCGTCGTACTTCAAAAAATAGACAGAAAATTCTTGATTTTGTCTATCGTTTATACTATAATCATAATCACTACACAGAAAGGAGATTATTATGAAAAGAATCATTCATGCTTGGAACAAGGCAAGCCTTGTCAAGCGTATCTTGATTGGTATGCTTTGTGGGGGAATTCTAGGACTGACCCTTCCTAATCTCTCAGAAATTGGGCTACTCGGGGATTTATTCGTTGGAGGTCTAAAAGCTGTTGCTCCTATCCTAGTCTTTGCTCTCGTTGCTAATGCCCTTTCCCAACATCAAAAGGGACAAGATAGCAATATGAAAACTGTTGTTTTCTTGTATATCCTAGGAACTTTTGCCGCTGCTCTTGTAGCTGTACTAGCAAGTTTCATCGTCCCTATTGAAATCACCCTAAATAGTGCTAATACCGATATTGCTCCACCAGATGGGATTGGACAGGTCCTCAGCAACCTCTTGCTCAAACCGGTTGACAATCCAGTCAACGCCCTGCTTACTGCTAACTATATTGGAATCTTATCTTGGGCAGTCATTTTTGGAATTGCTATGAGAGAGGCCAGCAAAAATAGTAAAGAATTACTAAAAACTATCGCTGACGTGACTTCTAAAATTGTCGAATGGATCATCAATCTGGCTCCATTTGGAATCCTTGGTCTTGTTTTTAAAACCATTTCTGACAAGGGAATCGGAAGCCTTGCCAACTACGGTATTTTATTGGTTCTATTAGTAACGACTATGCTTTTTGTTGCCCTTGTGGTCAACCCTTTGATTGCCTTCTTCTTTATGAGACGCAACCCTTACCCTCTAGTTTGGAACTGCCTCCGTGTCAGCGGTGTGACAGCCTTCTTCACTCGTAGTTCTGCGGCTAACATTCCTGTCAACATGAAACTCTGCCATGACCTTGGACTCAACCCAGATACCTATTCTGTTTCTATCCCACTTGGCTCTACTATCAACATGGCTGGAGCAGCGATTACCATTAACGTTTTGACCCTTGCTGCGGTAAACACTCTTGGAATCCCTGTTGACTTTGCCACAGCCTTTGTCCTCAGTGTGGTAGCAGCTATCTCAGCCTGCGGTGCTTCTGGTATTGCGGGAGGTTCCCTCCTTCTTATCCCAGTTGCTTGTAGCCTTTTCGGTATTTCTAACGATATTGCCATGCAAGTTGTTGGGGTTGGATTTGTGATTGGGGTCATCCAAGACTCATGTGAAACAGCCCTTAACTCTTCTACAGACGTCCTCTTTACTGCCGTTGCCGAATACACAGCAGCCCGTAAAAAATAACTCATAAAGGCAAGCCTGCTCAGGTCTTGTCTTTTACGCTTTTATTCTAACTTATCAGGAAATTCTTATGTCTATTAGTCAACGTACGACCAAGCTCATCTTAGCTACCTGTCTTGCCTGTTTTCTTGCTTATTTTCTCAATCTTTCTTCAGCAGTTTCGGCTGGAATTATCGCTCTCTTGAGCCTATCTGATACGCGTAGAAGTACCTTAAAACTGGCTCGCAATCGACTCTTTTCCATGCTCCTAGCTCTTGCTATTGGCGTTTTGGCTTTTCACTTGAGCGGATTTCATATCTGGAGTCTTGGCCTCTATCTTGCTATATACGTTCCTCTAGCCTACAAGATGGGCTGGGAAATTGGCATCACACCAAGCACTGTTTTGGTTAGCCATCTCTTGGTACAAGAGTCCACCTCTCCAGATCTTCTAGTCAATGAATTCCTTCTCTTTGCTATCGGTACAGGATTT
The DNA here is from genome assembly GCF_013277505.1 of Streptococcus sp. k-378. NCBI lineage: Bacteria > Bacillati > Bacillota > Bacilli > Lactobacillales > Streptococcaceae > Streptococcus > Streptococcus sp. k-378. Next base: position 3,659 of record NZ_VMNC01000004.1, read on the forward strand.
GCTTTACTAGTCAACCTCTACATGCCTTCACGAGAAGAGGAAATCCAGCACTACCACACGCTGGTAGAAGAACAGTTAAAAGATATCCTCCAGCGCTTCAAATACTATTTATCCAGAGGAGACGGACGCAACCGAGCACAGCTGGTAGAAGAATTAGACACCCTTTTGGAAGAAGCCCTCAAACTGGTCTATTTGGATCACTCTGACCACCTCTTTCACCAGACGGACTACCATATCCACTACTTTGAGATGAGACAGCGACAAAGTCGCATCCTGCGAAATATGGCCCAGCAAATCAACACCTGTCACCTAGCTGCCAGTGAAAGCCTAATTTTAGCGCAACTCTTTTCAAAAATTGCAGGTCAACTGAGCCAGACCAATCCTGCTTCTGATTTGCTAGATGAAATCGAACGCTATCTGGAAGTCTTCCGTAACCGCAGTCTACCCAAGACAAGAGACGAATTTGAAACCCGCGCTACCCTTCTTCAACTCCTACGTGAAGCCAAAACCTTCATCCAAGTAAAAGTTGATTTTTACAAAAATATGGACAGTAAAAAAGAAAACCACTAAAAAACAGAACTTGCCAGCATTCTTGAAAAGTAGTATAATTATTGCATGCGCAATCATCTTGTGACGCAGAGACTGCCCGTTAATGGACTTTCTTCTATTTATGACCCTAAAAAGAAAGGAGACACTATGACCTATTTGGAAAAATGGTTTGACTTCAATCGGCGTCAGAAAGAAATTGAAAGTCTCCTGGAAGAGACCATTGCCCAACAGAGCGAGCAAAGTCTGACCTTGAAAGAGTTCTACCTGCTCTACTATCTGGACTTGGCCCAAGAAAAATCTCTACGCCAGATTGACCTGCCAGATAAGCTTCATCTGAGCCCGAGCGCAGTTTCTAGGATGGTGGCTCGCTTGGAAGCTAAAAATTGCGGTCTACTCAGTCGCATGTGCTGCCATCAAGATAGACGCTCTAGTTTTATCTGCCTGACAAATGATGGGCAAAAGACACTGGCCTCGCTACAAAAGGCTGTCGAAGAAAGCTTGGAAGCAGGTTTGGATTTCTTGATTTAAGATGATTTTAGAAAAAAGTTGCGTGCGCAATCATTTTTATTGACATTCTCTTTTACAAGGAGTAAAATAAAGTCAAGATTAAACAAAGGAGTTTTATATGATCGAAATTACTTATCTAGACGCCAGTAAGAACGAAAGAACTGTGACTTTCGAATCTTATGAAGATTTTGATCGTTCGCAACAAGCTTGCATTATCGGCGTCGCAGACTACTACCCTGTCCAAAAATTAACTTACAAGGGTCATGATTTGGACTACCATGGGACTTATGGAGATATCTTCTTCTATCTCAAGAAACAAGATTTAAGCCAATATAACTAAAAAAGGAGAAATACAATGGCAAAAGCAATTACAGATGCAACATTCGAACAAGAAACAAAAGACGGTTTGGTCTTAGTAGACTTCTGGGCAACTTGGTGTGGTCCATGTCGTATGCAAGGTCCAATCTTGGACAAATTGTCTGAAGAACTTTCAGAAGATGTCTTGAAAATCGTTAAAATGGACGTTGATGAAAATCCAAACACAGCTCGTGCTTTTGGAATCATGTCTATTCCAACTCTTCTCTTCAAAAAAGACGGCCAAGTTGTCAAACAAGTTGCTGGTGTTCACACAGCAGAACAAATCAAGGCCATCGTTGCTGAATTGAGTTAATCACACTAGAGACCAAGTACTTACTTTGGTCTCTTTTTTCTTGCCCTTTGCCATTTTTCAAAAAATATGCTAGACTGTAAGTAGAATATTACGATGTTTGGGACATGCCATCGCTAAAAAAAACCTTAACTTGGTATTTTTTAGCTCCCTCAAGGGAGCTTTTTGCGTGCTCTGAACATTTCCCATTTTGGAAGGAGTACTATGAAACGTCAATCAGCCTTGGTCGTCTTTAGTGGCGGTCAAGATTCTACAACCTGCCTCTTTTGGGCTAAAGAACACTATGAAACGGTCGAAGCCGTCACCTTTGCCTATGGTCAGCGTCATCATCTCGAAATTCAAGTTGCCCAAGAAATCGCTAAGGAACAAGGCATTCGTCATCACATCTTAGATATGTCGCTACTGGGACAAATCACTGAAAATGCCCTGACCTCTGATCTAGAGATTGAGCAAAAAGAGGGAGAGGTCCCCAATACCTTCGTTGACGGTCGCAACCACCTCTTTCTATCCTTTGCGGCAGTCCTTGCTAAGCAACGTGGCATTAAAGACATCGTGACAGGTGTCTGCGAGACAGATTTTTCAGGCTACCCTGATTGTCGAGATATCTTTGTCAAATCCCTCAATGTTACCCTCAACCTTGCCATGGATTACGACTTCGTTATCAAAACACCTCTCATGTGGCTAGACAAGGCTGAAACTTGGGAGTTAGTCGACCAACTCGGTGCCTTTTACTATGTTCGTGAAAAGACCTTAACCTGCTACAACGGGATTATTGGAAGTGGCTGTGGAGATTGCCCAGCCTGCCACCTACGTCAACATGGTTTAGATGTTTATCTCTCACAGAAAGGAGAGGACTAATGTTTTTTGCACCCAAAGAAATCAAACAGGAAACCGGGGAGTCTCTGGTCTACAATCCTCACAGAACCTTAGTATCAAAAGAATTTACCTTTGATGCTGCCCACCACCTCTTTCACTATGAGGGAAAATGCAAATCCCTGCACGGCCACACCTATCATCTGCAGATTGCTGTCAGTGGATTTTTAGATGAACGTGGCATGACCTACGATTTCGGAGACATCAAAGCTATCTACAAGAACTACTTAGAGCCCCACCTAGATCATCGCTATCTAAACGAAACTCTTCCCTATATGAACACGACTGCTGAAAATATGGTTTACTGGATTTTTCAAACTATGAGTCAAGAGTTGCCAGACGAGCGCGGTCTCCGTTTGGAATACGTTCGCCTCTATGAGACTCCGACTGCCTTTGCAGAGTTTAGACGGGAGTGGTTAGATGACTAGGGAACGTGTCCTCAAACTACCAGTTCTAGAAATTTTTGGCCCAACCTTTCAAGGCGAAGGCCGTGCAATCGGGCAGAAAACCATGTTTGTCCGCACTGCTGGTTGCGACTACCACTGCGACTGGTGCGATTCTGCCTTTACATGGGATGGCTCTGAAAAGCCAACTCGTATGACTGCTGACGAGGTCATTGCTGCCTTGGATAAATTAGGGAGCTACGACTATGTAACCCTATCTGGGGGAAATCCTGCTATCCTAGCAGCCAACATGGCTGAGCTGGTCACCAAACTCAAGGAACGTGGTGTTACTCTGGCTGTTGAAACTCAAGGCTCTCGCTGGCAAAATTGGTTAAAAGACATCGACCAGGTCACTCTGAGTCCCAAACCTCCTTCATCCAAGATGGAAGTCAACTTTGAGACCTTGGACTTTATCGTTTCCCAACTGGAACCAGACAAGGTCACCTTTAAAATTCCTGTCTTTGACGATGCAGATTTGGCCTTTGCCAAAGGCATTCAAGAACGCTACCAACCAGATGTTCTTTTCTTATCTGCAGGAAATCCTGAACCCAAGGCTACAGGAAATATTGTCCAAGACCAACTGGACCGGCTCAAAGAACTCTGGGAACGCGTCGCTGCCGACGATAGCTGGGGCAATGTCCGCGTCCTTCCTCAACTCCATACCCTCCTCTACGATAACCAACGTGGTGTTTAAAATTAGAAAGAAAAAAATCATGTCACAACAAGAAGAAATGAAAAACCTAAGCCTACTAGGCAACAAAGAAACCAACTACATTTTCGAATATCAACCAGAAGTCCTGGAATCCTTTGACAACCGTCATGTGGAAAATGACTATTTTATCAAATTCAACTGTCCTGAATTTACCTCACTTTGCCCAATCACTGCTCAGCCAGACTTTGCAACTATCTATATTTCCTACATTCCTGACAAGCTCTGTGTTGAGTCAAAATCCCTCAAACTCTACCTCTTTAGCTACCGAAACCACGGAGATTTCCACGAAAACTGTATCAACACCATCGGGAAAGACTTGGTCAACTTGCTAGACCCTCGCTATTTGGAGGTTTGGGGAAAATTCACTCCACGCGGTGGCATCTCAATTGACCCCTACTACAATTACGGTAAGCCAGGAACTAAGTATGAAGGCTTGGCAGAACAACGCCTCTTCCAACACGACCTTTATCCAGAGAAAATTGACAACCGCTAAACTCATACTCAATGAAAATCAAA
>NZ_VMNC01000040.1:0-17863 GCF_013277505.1 Streptococcus sp. k-378
TATACTCAATGAAAATCAAAGTGCAAACTAGGAAGCTAGCCGCAGGCTGCTCAAAACACTGTTTTGAGGTTGCAGATGGAAGCTGACGTGGTTTGAATTTGATTTTCGAAGAGTATTATAGTCCCATTAAACGATAAGCCTGATCTCGGAGGTCCTTATCTGTTTCAAATAGACCACGAGCTACTGTCGTCAAGGTGGCAGTGCCTGGTTTTCTGACACCACGCATACTCATACACATATGTTCTGCCTCAATGACAACAAAGGCTCCTTTAGCACCTAGATAGTCCATCAAGGCATCGGCCACTTCGATATTCAAACGTTCTTGAATTTGTGGCTTTTTCGAATAAACTTCAACCGTACGGGCTAGCTTAGACAAACCTGCTACACGGCCATCTGGAATGTAGGCTATGTGCGCTCTACCATAAAATGGCAAGAAGTGGTGCTCACACATGGTATGGAAAAAGATATCCTTTTCTACCACCATATTATCGTCAATAATCTCAAAGGATTTTGACAAATGTTCCTCCGCTGTTTGACCAAGACCTGAAAAAATCTCTTGGTACATACGAGCGACACGAGCAGGTGTTTCCTGCAAGCCCTCGCGATTAACGTCCTCTCCTACAGCCTCGATAATCATTTTTACAGCTGTTTCAATCTTTTGTGTATCCATTTTCGTTCTTCCTCTCCATCAGATAGGCTCTCACTTGGCTCAAGAAATACAAGGAACCTGTGACAATCCTAACTGTTTGTTTCTCTTCTTTTTTATCTGTTAATTTCTGCTCTAGAAAATCCTGCCAACCTTGGTAGCTGAGATTTCTAGACTTAGCTGCCTCTTCAAGCACTTTTTCATCAGTCGCCCGACTATCGTCAAAATGTGTCAGAGTAAGCTCGGTATCTGGCATGGCCCCCAGCAAGTCCAACATATCCTCCAAGGCCTTGGTTTTGATACAAGTAAAGAGGATTTCCTTACGATAATCCGCAAAGCGTTCTTGCAAGGTTGCCAATAAAGCCTTGATAGCATGGGGATTGTGGGCCCCATCCAAGATCATCAAGGGGTTCCTTGACACGACCTCCAGACGCCCCGGCCAACTTGTTTCTTCCAAGGCTTGAGCAAGCAAGTGATTGCTTGCTAGCTCTCGACCATCTTCTTGACAAAAAGTATCAAGTAAAGCTATGGCCATCCCAGCATTCTCTATCTGGTGCAAGCCAAGCAGGCCAGTCTGGAAGCGACCTTGTCTGAGAGCACTAGTATAGTCAAAGACTTCACCCGTTATTACACTCTCTTGATGACGAACTTGATAATCTGTCCCATAGGCAAAGCTCGGCGCATCTTTCCCTTCCGCAATGCGGTCAATCACAGCCAAAGCTTCTGGAGCGATACGACCTGTCACCAAGGGAATTCCTTGTTTGATAATACCAGCTTTCTGCTCTGCTATGGCTTCCAAGGTGTCACCAAGTAGGGCTACATGGTCCAATCCAATGGTCGTAATTCCTGTCAAAATGGGCTGGCAGACATTGGTACTATCCAAAAGTCCACCCATGCCGACTTCCATGATAGCCACATCTACTTGCTCTGAGGTAAAGTAGTCATAGGCTATGGCTGTAATTATCTCAAACTCAGTTGTCCCCTGCAAATTGGCGGCCGCTTCTCCCTCCAGCAACGACTGATAGTCTGCCATGAGGGCTTCTAGTCTAGCCTCTGGGATAGATTTCCCATTGATGCTAATCTGATCTGTATAATGAATGAGAAAGGGCGAGCTAAACACGCCAACTCTCAGTCCTAGCTTTTCTAGAATATTTTTTAAAAAAGCAATGGTCGAACCCTTACCATTGGTCCCTCCGACATGGATGACCTTGAGTTTTAGATGGGGATTGCCACGCAAAGCTAACAGTTCCACCATTCGTTCCAATCCAAAATGCGGCTGGTCCGTCCGATAGTGAGCAATCCACTGATTGTTTTCAAATTCTTTCATCTTATTTATATTGTTTTAAATCTAAATTTTCCGCTTCATCAGCCAGACGAATAGCGGAGGCAATTTCAACTGCCATCCTGTGACTAGCTACATCATGCACTCGTACCACTTCTACCCCCTGTCTCGCAGCGATACTGGTTACATGAGCAGAGGCCGTGTCCCGATTAAGGAAACCAAGTTCTGTCTCAGGATTGACTTCAAAACCATTTTCTTCAAGGATATTGATGACAAACCGCTTGCGCGACACTCCAAGAAAGATTGGATAGCCCTTCTGATGTAGTTTATCCAGGTCCCGTAAAAGAAGCAAATTTTCTTTCTTGGTCAGACCAAAGCCGATTCCTAGATCCAACAGGATATTTTCTTGTGCGATTCCAGCTTCGTCCGCTCTCGATAGGGCTCTGTCAAAGAAAGCCTCCATCAAGTCTTCAATTGGCATTTTTTCAAAGTCAGCTAACTCTTTTTCTGTAAAGGTTTGACCAAAACCAAAATGAGGGAAGATGAGCGAGCTAGGGTGCTGAGGTCGCGCCATAACTGGATTAAACATAATGACTACTTTCGCACCAGCCTTAGCAACCACATGGGCCATTTTCTCATCACCCATAAGACCAGTGATATCATTGACTAGATTGGCACCAGCAGCCAAAGCAGCCTCTGCTACCTGACTCTTCCAAGTATCAATAGAGATGAGGACATCACTTTCCTTGCGAATCGCTTTAATCACTGGAACAACACGCTGGATTTCCTCTTCTATCTCAACCTCAACATAGCTACTTCCCGGCCGAGTCGATTCTCCGCCGATATCTAGCATACTAGCCCCTTCTGCTATCAATTTACGAGCCTGCTGGAGCGCCTGCTCAAGAGCAAAAAATTGACCACCATCCGAAAAGGAATCTGGGGTTACATTGATAATTCCGCAAATAGCTGTCTTTGCATGATTGGTTTTACTTGACATTCGGTCACTCCCTCAAGGCTTTTCACCATATTATTTCTCTATTTTACCATAAAAAGAAAAAGATGGACACGATTGCATTCATCTTTCCCTAGTAGAAAGAGGTCGGTTCCTACATAAAAACTTTTACACAGAAATTCCTAATGTCCGACTCATAATCACCACAAGAGCCAACAAACAGAAAGCAATCCCATTAACAATCATGTGAAGCAAAATCGACATTTCCAAACGTTGGGTCTTGTAGGCTGTCCAAGATAGAACTGTCGACATACCTCCATAAATCAATAAAGAAGGTAAATTACTTGGTTGATGCAATAAAGCAAACACAATCGTACCGACTACAAATCCCAAGTTCTCCTTGCCTCGGAAAATCTTTTTAGGAACAATCCCACGGCACAAGATTTCCTCACAAATTGGAGCAAGCAAGGCTAGCAAGAAGAAGCTAGAAATCAGAGAACTATTCTGAACCATATCGTTAATCTGAGACTGGTTAGCTGTTGTCGTCTCATTTGACAGTTGCAACAAGATAGAACCAAGTATATTTGAACAGATAATGACTAAATAACTCAAGCCCAAACGTGCCAAATCCTTAGTTCTAAAAAAAGAAAAATTAAAACTTGCCAATTGCGTTTTACGAGCTCCAAAAATAAATAGTGACAACACTACAATCGAAATACCAGCAACTATCAGTCCTGACTGTAACAGTGGTACTGCATTTAAAGTTAAAATAGCAGTAACCCCTATAGGAATCTGATATAAAATTGTCGCCAGTAAAAAGATTAACAGCCAGCCTGCACGATTCAATAATTCTTTCCACATACTTTTCTCTTCCATCATTCATCTCCTTTATATTAAAAAAGGGGGAAAATCCCCCTGGGTTATTCTATTATAAGGCCATGCTGATGTAGTTCAGGATAAATAAGGCATCCAAAATCCAAATCATGACATGAACATCTTTAACTTGACCTTGGACAAGCTTAGTCAAAGTGTAAGTCAAGAAACCAACTGCAATCCCTTGAGTGATAGAGTAGCTGAATCCCATAAAGATAGATGTGAAGAAAGCAGGAACCGCTTCAGACATATCGTCCCAATGGATATTTTTCAAGCTAGCCAACATCATAATCCCAACGATAATCAAGATTGGAGCTGTAGCCGCTGTTGGTACGATCGCTAGAAGTGGGCTAAAGAAGCTTGAAATCGCAAAACAGATAGCTACAACCAAGGCTGTCAAACCAGTACGTCCACCTGCACCGATACCAGCAGCAGACTCAACATAAGTCGTTACGTTTGAAGTACCTGCAATGGCACCGACTGTCGTTCCAATCAAATCAGAGTAAAGAGCCTTATCCAATTTGGCTGATTGGTGATTTTCACCATTTGTCGCTACAATACCAACTTTTTCACCTGTACCGATCAAGGTACCAATTGTGTCAAAAATATCTGTCAATGAGAAGGCAAGAATGGCCATCAGAGTTTCAGGCAAGCGAGCTGTATCTGAAACCAAAGCTCCCAAACCTTCTGAACCAAGAGCTGCACCAAAGATTGTCTTCAAATCTTCAAAAGCTGTACCAACATGGTTATTAGCAAAATCGATACTAGACAAATCAACCAAACCAACTGCAATAGCAAGAACAGTTGTTGTCAAGATAGAGAGAATAATTCCCCCTTTAATCCCTTTGATGACAAAGAAGATAGTAATGGCAAGTCCTGCAAGAGCCACTAAAACAGCTGGATTATTAAAGCTGACCAATCCTGGAACTGCTGAAGAGTTTGCTGCAATCGTTGCTTGAGCTTTGTCAGCCCCTTCTCCTACAACAGTATAGTTGCCTGGATCAATCGTGAATTTCAAAAGTCCAGCATTCTTAATCCCTACATAGGCAAGAAAGACACCGATACCAGCTGAAATAGCTGAGCGAAGAGCATTGGGAATCGATTCAATGATCATTTTACGAACATTTGTCAAGGTAATAATCAATGAAATAATCCCACAGATGAAGACCATAGCTAGGGCTTCTTGCCAAGAATAACCAAGCCCGAATACAACTGTAAAGGTAAAGAAGGCATTGAGTCCCATACCTGGCGCTTGGGCATAAGGTAAGTTAGCATAAAAAGCCATCATCAAGGTACCCGCTACTGCACCAATAATCGTCGCTAGGAAGACGCCCTGAGCAGGCATTCCTGTTTGTGAAAGCATTTGTGGGTTTACAAAGAGAATATAGCTCATTGCAAAGAAAGTTGTTAAACCAGCGAGAACCTCTGTACGAACGTCTGTACCGTTCTCTTTTAGTTTAAATAATTTGTCCATCATCAATCTCCTTTTAATTTTTACGAACAATAATAGAATTATATCATTTATCATTCACTTTTTCAATGTCTTTGTTTGATTTGTTTAAGAAATTAATCCAATTTCATTTTTTGTTTGGAATCTGCTTTTCTGCCTGCTTTCTGTTATAATAGTAGACATCTTATCTGAAAAGACACTAGAAAGGTCCCTATGACGAAAAAAATTATTGCAGTTGACCTGGATGGAACCCTGCTCAACTCAGACAGTCAAATTTCTGACTTTACCAAAGAAACCATAAAAAAAGTTGCTGAAAAAGGCCATCAGGTTATTATTACGACAGGGCGCCCTTACCGCATGTCAAAAGATTTCTACCGTGAACTAGGCTTAGACACTCCTATGATTAATTTCAACGGCTCCCTTACTCATTTACCAGACCAAGTTTGGGATTTTGAAAAGTGTTTGACGGTAGACAAAAAATATCTGCTAGACATGGTTCGACGTTCAGAGGACATTCAAGCCGATTTTATCGCTGGAGAATATCGTAAAAAATTCTACATTACAAATCCCAATGAAGAAATTGCCAATCCTAAACTATTTGGTGTAGAAGCTTTCCAGCCTGAAGATCAATTTCAGCCTGAGTTAGTAACCAAAGATCCTAACTGTATCCTGTTACAGACCAGAGCCAGTGACAAATATGCCTTGGCAAAAGAAATGAACGCCTTCTACCAGCATCAACTGTCTATCAATACCTGGGGAGGTCCGCTCAATATCCTTGAGTGTACCCCAAAAGGTGTCAACAAGGCCTTTGCTTTGGACTACTTGCTCAAGATAATGAATCGCGACAAAAAAGATTTGATTGCCTTTGGAGATGAACACAATGATACCGAAATGCTCGCTTTTGCTGGGAAGGGTTATGCCATGAAAAATGCCAATCCAGAGCTACTCCCTTATGCAGATGAGCAAATTCCCTTGACAAATGACCAAGACGGAGTTGCCAAAACCCTGCAAGACTTATTCTTATAACCTATACTGATACTCAATGAGAATCAAAGAGCAAACTAGGNNTTGAGGTTGTAGATGAAGCTGACGTGGTTTGAAGAGATTTTCGAAGAGTATGACCAGCTTGCAAGCTGGTCTTTATGCTCTTTTCACAGTCTCATCAACCAGTTATACTCATCTACTTTCAAAAAGCATTCTAGTCCATCTCCGATTAACGATGGACGTTATCACCTCCTTCTCCAGTCCTTGTATAACATCTTGAAGTTGATTCATGACATCTTCCAAAGTTCGAAAGGCTTTATTCTTAAATCCACGTTTACGAATCTCTTTCCACACTTGTTCAATGGGGTTCATCTCTGGTGTGTATGGAGGAATAAAGGTAAAGCCAATATTAGTCGGAATCTTTAAGGTACTTGATTTATGCCATATGGCATTGTCCATAACGAGTAAAAGATAATCATCTGGATAAGCTTGTGAAAGCCCTTCTAAAAAGGCGTTCATCCACTCAGTATGACATCCACCAGCGATTAAGAAAAATGATTCGCCTGTATGGGCATCAACAGCTCCATAACAATAGCGAAATTCTCGTATATAGTGACTATGGACATGTGGACCTACTCCTATTGGAGACCAACAAGATCCCAGTTTACTGATTCTACCGAAACCAGCCTCATCTTGGTACATCAAGCGAACCTTACGAAAAGGTCTACTGGTTTTAAAGCGCTTTCTTTTCTTCTTGAATTGAGATTTTATTTTTAGACGCGACAATGGTTTGAGAGTCTACTTTCTTGGGATGTGCTGGACGTGGCCTAATATTTCGCCAACCATGGTGCTTCAAGAGTTGATAGAAGGTATCACGTGTGTAGGAAGAACCTAACTCCTTTTTATAAGCCTGAAATAAGGCATCAATTGTAACAAATTCTCCTGCCTCTGCAGCCTTCAAATGACGGGCAAGAAAGGCTTTCTCTTCCTCAATTGTCATATATGCATGGTTACGACCACCACGTATTTCTTGAAGGAGAGAATCGAGTCCGAACTCCTCATATTTTTTTACAGTTGGCCAAATCGTTGTTTGATTACAGTCTAAAAGCTCTATAATCTCTTTATAAGATTTACCCATCAGACGAAATAGAACGATTTGAAGGCGTTTATGATATTTAGCTGTACTAGAGTCTTTTAAAAGTGTTTTGATAGCTTGGATTTCTTCTTTAGTTGATTTCATATTACTATTATATAATGCTTTTTGATTTTAGTTTAGTATTAATCCCAATTTTCCATTATGAATACAATAGTAAATGGTTGAAATTCCCACGTTAACCCCTTTAGCCATAACCATCATTTCAGGAGAAAACTTTTGATTATGATAGTGGAGAATCTTTTCCTTTAGTTCTTTGGTTAAGCTTGATTTCTTGACCGAGCGCCTGCGATTGTTTTCATAAGACTGTTGAGCATAGTCGGTAGAATAAACCTCTTTGAAGCGCCCTTTTCCAAGACATTGTCAGACTGTCTCACGCTTGATTTCAGTGTGGATAGTTTGAGGAGCTTTTCCAAGCAAAGAGGCAATTTCTCTATTTGATTTTCCTTCTTTTGTTTGGCTTTTGTAGTATAATTGTCTTGCATCTCTGTGCCTTTCTTGTGTTTGTGGTTGAACAACAAGTATAACACAGAGGTGTTTTCTTATGCCTAGAAGAGCTTTCATTTTTTTCAAAAAAGGTTGAAAAAACACCTTTGTGAGATGAAATACCCTTCAAATACCGTATCTCCCAAGTGAAAATCTCACAAATTTCTTAAACTTTGAGTCAAACTTCACATATCTAATCCATATCGATAGTTGGACAGAACTCACTTCTATGGTATTATCCTATCCCCCTTCCAAATGTCAAGCAAAAATGACAAGTATTTTAGAAATAACTCGCCATTTCATTAACTTTCTACTATATTAAAAAAATGTGACCTCATAGCAAGGACTCAAACTCAGCGACGCTCATACCCAGCTGATGGCTGGCAACCTCGGAAGTCAGAAGTCCTTGGCGAACCATATCCAGAAAGGCAAAAAGTTTCCCACGTTCCAAGCCTTCTTCTCGCCCTTGTTCAATCCCTTCAGCTCGTCCACGTTCAAGACCACGCTCCAGTCCCTGTTCAATCCCCTCTGCACGACCACGCTCTAAGTCTTTTTCCTCCGCTTGTTCCAATGCATAGTCATGAGCGAGTAAGGCTTGTTCTTCACGCATACGTAGTTGACTAAACATTTTCCTGTCCTCCTCGGACCAGCTCTTGTAATCTAGCAGTTGGTCTGCCTGGCTGATGGCTCGCTCGGGGCGCTGGGTAAAGGGTTTATTCCCGAAAAACTCCAACCATGGCTTGCGAACGCTATCCTTGCTGGTTTCTCTGTATTTTTTAATTCCAAGAATACCATCTTGACTAGATGGTTTTCCTGTCCATTGTTTGTGATGGTTAAGACTTCACCTGTCGTTCCCTCTCGCATACTAAAGCTATGAAAAGCTTAATCATCCTGAAAGTAATTACTATCCACAATAGCTATTGCGTATACTGATGCGATGTGTTTATAACTTTGGTGAGCGTTTCCTTCTTATTGGCGAATTTTTTCTAGATTTTGATTGACCTGACTGCACAAGTAAGCCCACAGGAGATTGATGAAAAAATTCTGATGATGAACTTGAATTTCAATGATTACTTGGGTTCCATTATCCAACTCCACCAAGACATCAATACTGGTATAGAAATCTTGTGCTTAATAGGGCAGAGAAGGCAAGACGTGAATGTTACTTCCTTCCAAAATGGTCACATTTTTTGCTGGTAAATCCAGCATATCGCGAATAAATTGACAAGTGATTTCTGGATTGCTGAAAATTTTCTTAGCGTCCAAATCATTGGTTGAGCTAATGCCCGGATGTCTTAGAATCATTCTTTCTCTCCTTTCATTATAGCACATTTTTAAATCTAGGTTTGCTAGATTCACTGCTTCTATCTATAGTAAAATGAACCAAAAACAGTACACAATGTTGTATAATCTTCTTATGGCATATTCAATAGATTTTCGTAAAAAAGTTCTCGGCTATTGTGAGCGAACAGGTAGTATAACAAAAGCATCACAGGTTTTCCAAATCTCACGTAATACCATTTATGGCTGGTTAAGGCTAAAAGAGGAAACAGAAGAGCTAAACCATCAAGTAAAAGGAACAAAACCAAGAAAAGTTGATAAAGATAGACTTAAAAACTATCTTACTGACAATCCAGACGCTTATTTGACTGAAATAGCTTCTGAATTTGGCTGTCATCCAACTACTATCCACTATGCGCTCAAATTTATGGGGTACACTCGAAAAAAAGAACCACACCTACTATGAACAAGACCCAGAAAAAGTATCCTTATTTCTTAAGAATTTTAATAGTTTAAAGCACTTAGCACCTGTTTATATTGATGAAACAGGATTCGATACTTACTTTTATCGAGAATATGGTTGCTCATCAAAAGGTCAGTTAATAGGAGGTAAAGTCTCTGGAAGAAGATATCAGGGGATTTCTTTGGTTGCAGGGCTAACAAATGGTGAGTTAATCGCTCCAATAACTTACCAAGAAACAATGACGAGCGACTTTTTTGAAGCTTGGTTTCAGAAATTTCTCTTACCAACATTAAATACACCCTCAGTTATTATTATGGATAATGCAAGATTCCAATAGAATAGCTAGGATAGAATTCTTGTGTGAAGAGTTTGGGCATAAACTTTTACCCCTTCCTCCCTACTCACCTGAGTACAATCCTATTGAGAAGACATGGGCTCATCTCAAAAAGCATCTCAAAAAGGTATTACCAAGTTGCAATACCTTTTACGAGGCTCTTTTGTCTTGTTCTTGTTTCAATTGACTATATTTATTCGGAAAAAAGACGAAAAAACCTGAGAACCATCTCAGGCTTGGTCATTAAATTTTTTTCTCAATACCGAAAAGTGGAGAAAGTGGTCGTTTTTCATGAATACGTACGATAGCATCCCCTAGGAGATGAGCGATTGAAATCTGCTCAATCTTATCAATCAAACGCTCTTCTGGAAGATAGATGGTATCCAAAACAACCAATTTCTTAATAGCTGATTTTTGGATATTGTCCGTAGCAGGACCAGAAAGAACTGGGTGCGTACAGCTTGCATAGACTTCAACAGCACCAGCTTCCGCAAGAGCATCTGCCGCATGACAAATCGTTCCAGCGGTATCAATCATATCATCAATCAAGATACAAGTCTTGCCTTCAACCTTACCGATGATGTTCATAACTTCACTAGTATTCATCTTATCAACGCTACGACGTTTATCAATAATAGCGATAGATGTTTTCAAAAATTCTGCCAACTTACGAGCACGAGTTACCCCTCCATGGTCCGGGCTGACAACCACATAGTCAGAACCAACCATACCACGACGCTCAAAATAATCTGCAATCAGAGGAGCGCCCATCAAATGATCCACAGGAATATCAAAGAATCCTTGAATTTGCGCAGCATGCAAGTCGATGGTCAATAAACGATCCACTCCAGCTACTTCAAGCATATTTGCGACAAGTTTTGAAGTGATTGGCTCACGCGCTCTCGCCTTTCTATCCTGACGTGCATACCCATAGTAAGGCATGACAACATTGACAGATTCTGCACTCGCACGCTTCAAAGCATCCACCATAATCAAAATTTCAAGCAGATTGTCATTTACAGGCGAGCTAGTTGATTGTAGGATAAAGACGTGTTTCCCTCGGATTGATTCTTCGATGTTGACCTGAATCTCTCCATCTGAAAATTGGCGAACACTTGATTTCCCCAACTCTATCCCAATCTCCTGCGCCACACGTTCTGCCAATTCTTTATTAGAAGAAAGGGCAAACAGCTTTAAATCAGAAAAAGACATGATTTCCTCCGGTATATATGTATCGCTTGTGCTTTTCACAAGATTTTCCATCTACCATTGTAGCGCTTTTTGCACTATTTTTCAATCAAAAATAAAAGAAGGGTACCATATTTGTACCCTTGCATCATTATTTTGAAAAATATTCTAGTTCATCAACTCATTGTGCTTCTCAACAAAACGATAAGCCTGATAAAAACCATAGAGAGTAATAGCCATAATCACTGGAATCGCTAAGGGCAACTCTGTCTCTAATTCTACAAAAGGAGAGTTAAACAAGAAATGAGTTCCCAAGGCTAAACCTAGGAAAATAAGCCCCTCTTTCTTGCCAGCCATCTGCCCTTTATAGGCTCTGTAAAGCAAGTAAACACCTACTACAGCCAGACCTGAAAAAGTCCAGTGAGAGGCAATTCCTGAGATAATACGCTCTAAAATTCTCGAAATAGTAAAGTCAAATCCCTCTGGCAAATCCGTACGAATATAGCTAATATCCTCAATCATTTGGAATCCCAAACCAGAAGCAATCCCTAGTAAAAACAAGGATTTTAATTTTCGCACAGGAATCAAAGTCAAAACAAAAACAAGTGGCAACAATTTCAAGGGTTCTTCTACCAAAGGAGCCACAATAGCACTTTCAAAGGCATTTAAAAATGCACTATCTGGGAAAAGAACACCCAGCAAATCATGGATATAGGTATTCGCAAAGCTAGACAACCAGCCTGAAAGGAACATCCCACCCAATAAAGACAAAATCAAGGCTTTCTTTGGCAATTCCCATTTTTTCCCAATACAGAAAATGAAATAAAGAGCTGGAATCATGTAAAAGAGAGCTAGAAAGATAGAAACTCCCATTAGTCCATATTCCGCACCTGACCTCGAACCGTCCGTATAGTAGATGGTTTCATACTGTAAACCAATACATAGCAATAAAATAAAAATAAATAAAATACTGCTTTTCTTCATACACTTTCTTTCTAAATGAAGTATTTATAATTCTACGACTGTCATACTTCCTGTATCAACATTGTAAATGGCACCAAAGATAGTGACATCGTCTGGTATTAGGGGAGACTCGATAAGCAGTTGCATATCCTCGCGTACACTCTCTTCTATATCTTGGAAGGGCAAGAAGTCCTGGTCTGACACATCTACACCTAATTCCTCTTTTAAATACTCCTGAAAAGGTTCATTTTCAAAGGTCTGAGCACCACAGTCTGTATGGTGCAATACCACAATCTCTCTTGTCCCCATTTGTTGCTGGGAAATAACTAGCGAACGAATCATGTCTTCAGTCACTCGACCACCTGCATTCCGCAAGATATGAGCATCCCCAAGTGCCAAGCCCAGAGCTTGCGCAACGTGCAGACGAGAGTCCATACAGGTCACAATAGCTACTCTTGTTTTGGGTTTAAGTGGCAGATTTAACTGCCCATGTAAGGCAACATAAGCCTGATTAGCTTGCATAAACTGTTCAAAATACGACACGATTCCCTCCTTGAAAATTTGATAGTCAAACATTTCTCCTATCTTATCATTTTTAAGAAAATTTGTCACGGATTATGCAAAGACCTTTTTCAAAACTTCCTGAATCGTTGTCACGCCAATGACCTGAATTTCCTTAGGCAGAGTGATTCCTGTCAAGGAATTCTTAGGTACATAAATCTTAGTAAAGCCCAGTTTAGCAGCTTCGTTGATGCGTTGCTCAATACGATTCACGCGCCGAATCTCTCCTGTCAAGCCCAGTTCTCCGACAAAACATTCCTGAGGATTAGTTGGCTTGTCTTTGTAGCTCGAAGCAATAGCAACTGCAACAGCCAAGTCAATGGCAGGTTCATCCAATTTAACACCACCAGCAGATTTGAGATAGGCATCCTGATTTTGCAAGAGAAGCCCTGCCCGTTTTTCCAAAACAGCCATAATCAAGCTAGCACGGTTAAAATCAAGTCCTGTCGTAGTACGCTTGGCATTTCCAAACATGGTCGGTGTTACCAAAGCTTGAACCTCCGCCAAAATCGGACGCGTCCCTTCCATGGTTACAACGATGGAGGAACCAGTCGCCCCATCCAAACGCTCTTCTAGGAAAACTTGACTCGGATTGAGTACCTCAACCAAGCCGCCCGACTGCATCTCAAAAATCCCAATCTCATTAGTGGAACCAAAACGATTTTTGACCGCTCTCAAAATACGAAAGGTGTGGTGACGCTCCCCTTCAAAGTAAAGCACCGTATCCACCATATGCTCCAACATACGAGGCCCAGCCAAGGTTCCTTCTTTGGTCACATGACCTACGATAAAGATGGCAATGTTATTGGTCTTGGCCAACTGCATGAGTTCAGCGGTCACTTCACGCACCTGAGAAACAGACCCCTGCACCCCTGAAATCTCAGGAGACATGATGGTCTGGATGGAATCAATAATGAGAAAGTCTGGCTGGATACGCTCCACTTCTGCACGAACACTCTGCATATTGGTCTCTGCATAGAGATAAAACTCACTATCAATATCACCTAAGCGCTCTGCACGTAGTTTAATCTGCTGGGCAGACTCCTCCCCACTGACATAGAGAACTGTCCCCACTTGGGACAACTGGGTTGAGACTTGTAGGAGAAGAGTTGATTTCCCAATCCCAGGATCCCCACCGATGAGGACGAGACTTCCTGGTACCACTCCGCCTCCAAGCACACGGTTGAATTCCTCCATCTCCGTCTTGGTTCGATTGACATTGATGGAAGTCACCTCAGCTAGTTTCATGGGCTTGGTTTTCTCACCTGTCAAGGACACACGCGCATTCTTGACCTCGGCAACCTCAACCTCTTCCACAAAAGAAGACCAAGACCCACAGTTGGGGCAACGTCCCAGATATTTAGGGGAATTATACCCACAATTTTGACATACAAATGTCGCTTTTTTCTTTGCGATGACAAACCTCTTTCTATATCTCTAACTCACACTCAATCACTTGGCAAAAATCAATCTTCTCATTTGGCACAAACTGGCGCATGAGCATTCGATGAGCAACAACTACCACAGTCTGATGTTCTCGATACTTAGACATACATTCTAGAAACCGAGACTTCATTTCCGTAGCTGTCTCATATTGAATAGGACTATTAGGAAGCAACTCCCCCTTGTTTTCTAAAAACAGTCTTCTAGCTGTTTCAAAGTTTTCTATTCCTGTTTTATAGACCTGCCATTCATGTAATAAAGGCTCTACTCTTAAAGGAAGACCCGTAGCACAGACCACATACGAAGCTGTTTCTAAAGCTCTTGCGACTGCAGAAGATACGATTATTTCAGCTGACGAGAGTAAAGTATTTTTGCTCAATTTCTGGACTTGCTGCCGTCCCATCTCAGACAAGGGTGCCAAATCTATCCCAAATCCTATATAAGAACGCTCCTCTAACTCACGGTAATCTGGCTCCCCATGACGTACAAAGATAATCTTCATTCTAGTGCCCTGTCGATCCAAATCCACCAGTTCGAACGCCATCAGCCGCATCTCCATCTGCAATTAAGAAAGTAGCAAAAACAGCCTGGACAATACGCTCCCCAACTTCAAGAACAACCTCTTGGTCTGTGATATTCTTCATCTGCGCAAAAATATGCCCTTCATTTCCAGGATTTCCATAATAATCCCCATCAATGATCCCAACTGAGTTAATTAAAACCAAGCCCTTCTTACGAGGATTTGAAGAACGATCATAGAGGTAGAGAACCTCAGTCGGCTGCATATAAGCCTTAACCCCTGTCGGAACCAAGACAATCTCTCCTGGCGCAACAACTATACGCACAGCAACCTTTAAGTCGTAACCAGCCGCATGCGCTGTCTCACGCTTGGGCAATAAATTTTCATCTGTAAAACTCGAAACCAATTCAAAACCACGAACTTTCATAATTTTCTCTTTTCTATTATCATTTATTCTAGATTATTCTATCTTATTTATTCGGAAAAAGCACAAAAAAAGAGCACACAATTCAAATCGCTTAGGGCTGCTGGATTCCTCCCCTGACCCACTTCACGCAGAACTGTTGCTCCACTATTTATTATATCACATTCCTATTCATTTTAAAAGCAAAATTATTTTTTCCGTCTATTTCTAAAAAAGTCCTGCATAATAGCTACGCATTCATCTTCCAAAATTCCCGTTTCAACCTCTACACGATGGTTAAGACGCTCATCTGTCAAGATATCGTACAAACTTCCAGCAGCGCCAAATTTCTGGTTTTTAGCCCCATAGACCACATTTGGAATGCGGGCAAGCCCAATCGCTCCACTACACATGACACAAGGTTCAATGGTCACAAAAAGTGTGCAATCCAGCAAGCGCCAGCTCTCCTCACTCAAGTTCGCATCCTCTATAGCCATAATTTCCGCATGCATAACCGCTCGCTGTAATTCCTCACGCGCATTATGCCCACGACCAATGATTTCCCCATCTTTGACAATCACACAACCAATTGGAATTTCATCGTGTTCAAGAGCAATCTCAGCCTCTCTCAAAGCCTCCCTCATAAAGACTTCTTTTTCTTCAAGCGTATAATACATCTCTTTTCTCTTTTCCTACTTATCGATTTTATTATTATATCATGAATCCCAACACAAAAAAAGCCACCGAATGCGGTGACTCTATAGGGAGATTATTATGAAAAAGAAAAGTTTAGGATATTTGTTACAACAAGTTAGGAGGTCTTCTTGTAACTGTCTATAATATACCCGACCTATCTTAAACAAATCTTAAAAATCTCTTAGGACCAAACACTTTCTAAAATATTTGTTTGTTCACGACCAGGACCTACTGAGAAAGTAGAAATACGAACGCCAACCAATTCACTCACACGACGAACATAGTTACGCGCATTCTCAGGAAGATCTTCCAAATTGCGAACTCCGGTAATATCTTCTGACCAACCTGGCAACTCTTCATAGATAGGCTTGCAACGTTTCAATTGCTCAAGACTAGCTGGATAGTAGTCAATACGTTGACCGTCAAGATCATAGGCCACACAGATTTTCACAGTATCCAAACCGCTCAAAACATCAATAGAGTTCAAAGAAAGGTTAGTAATACCAGAAACACGACGGCTATGACGCATCACAACTGAGTCAAACCAACCTACACGACGTGGACGACCAGTTGTTGTACCATACTCATGACCCACTTCACGGATACGTTCTCCCACTTCATCAAACAACTCAGTTGGGAAAGGACCATCTCCTACACGACTCGTATAAGCTTTACATACACCTACAACCTTGTCAATCTTGCTTGGACCGACACCAGAACCAATTGTCACACCACCAGCTACAGGGTTTGATGACGTAACAAATGGATAAGTACCTTGGTCGATATCTAGCATAACACCTTGTGCACCTTCAAAAAGCACACGTTTGCCATTATCAAGCGCATCATTCAAGATAACAGATGTATCTATCACGTATTTCTTGATTTGTTGACCATATTCGTAATATTCTTCAAAAATATCATCGAAAACAATCGCTTTACTGTCATACAATTTTTCAAAAAGACGATTCTTTTCAGCAAGGTTACGTTCTAAACGCTCACGGAAAATATCTTTATCTAAAAGATCTGCAATACGAATTCCAACACGAGCAGCCTTGTCCATATAAGCTGGACCAATTCCCTTAATTGTCGTACCAATCTTATTGTCGCCCTTAGCTTCTTCTTGCAAGCGATCCAACTCGATATGATAAGGCAAAATAACATGCGCACGATCAGAAATACGCAAGTTATCAGTTGTTACACCTTCCTCATGAAGATAGCTCAACTCTTTTACAAGAGATTTAGGATTTACAACCATACCATTCCCAATGACAGATATTTTTTCAGGGAAGAAAATCCCAGATGGAATCAAGTGCAACTTAAATTTCTTACCGTCAATCACAATCGTGTGACCAGCATTATCACCACCTTGGTAACGTGCAATCACTTCTGCATTCGCTGAAAGGAAGTCTGTAATCTTCCCTTTACCTTCATCACCCCATTGGGTACCTACAACAACAACTGAAGTCATAATCTTGTCTGAGCCCTCAGGCTCTTCCTTTCTCACATACATGGCAGGACTCTCACCTGCAATTATATCTTACAATTTATTATAATAAAAAATCGCCTTTTTATCAAGAAGAAACAATAGAAAGATTTGCTATTTCCAACTATTAAAAAATGATTTAGAAAAATTACTAGCTATTTACTATCATCTTTCCATAAAAGAGTAAATTAGTTCGGAAATTAACTCAGACTATCTCAACAAGAAATAAAACCTTGTTTCATTATCATCTTTTCAAGATACAAACGATAAGCAACACGATAATGGTAAACAATAAAATCCCTACGACACCCAATGCCATATCTAACTAAATAATAAATCAAAAATTTAAAATGAAAATGTTCCCAGTCAAAATGATCACCAAATACAGTACCATACTCTTCTTCAATATTTCTATAAAAATCTGCCATCTGCTCATAAATTTTTTGTAACATGATCAAATACTCCTTTTCTTTTTTATGAACTTATTCTAACAAAAAATTTTAATTAATCATTAATAATTCCTGAATTGTACAAATACCAACCTCAATAAGATAAAAAATAGGAAAAGTTGACAGAATAGGAACAAATTTACTACCTAAATTAGACTATTATAGACCTTATTAACTGCGTTAAATACTAAAAGAGAGTTGAGGTAAAAATCTTAAAATAAGAAAAACGCATAGTATAGTTGCTTAGTTTCAA
>NZ_VMNC01000041.1:0-7647 GCF_013277505.1 Streptococcus sp. k-378
TGGTTCAAAACGCAACTCCTACCTGCTTTGAAGACACCTCATGTTATTATCATGGACAATGCTAGTTTTGATCCCAAGAACATTTTGGATGAACTCTGCATCCAAGATAAACACTTTTTCTTACCTCTACCGCCATATTCACCGGATTTGAATCCTATTGAGTAAGCTTGGGCTATCTTGAAAAAGAAAGTAACAGATTTATTAAGGGAAGTCCCAACTATTTTTGAATGTTTGGAACGCTTTTTTAAAACTAAATGATTATATAATTGAAATAAGAAGAAAATCATTATCAGAAAATTATAGGAGGTAGTAAAATTGACTTGCTTAATCAGTGTTATTTTATTACATCAAGGAGATAAAAATAGTTTATTAGAGTCTTTATTAATAGTTGATAGACAAACATTTAAAGATATAGAAGTTATTATTGTAAAGCCAATATAGAACACCTTTTGTTGGTTTATTTATTCTTCCTGATGATTATTATAAACTTACAAAGGATTTTCGGTACTATATGGAACAAGAACTTGTTTCACCGAGCTGGACCCATGAAGTTTATCCTTTGGGGCACTTAGGGGATATAGATATTCATTTTCTACATTATTCTAGTATTGAAGAAGCACGGACTAAGTGGGAAAAAAGAAAAAACGCATAAATTGGGATAATCTATATTTTAAATTTGATAATAAAGATTCAGCTAGTGAAGAAATTTTAAATAAGATGGATAATCTTCCTTATTCTAATAAATTAATTTTAGTCAATCGTCCATATAAAAATTTGAAAAGTCAATGTGTTATTCCAGGTCAGGAACATCTTCCAGAACTGGCTATTATGTCTGATCCATTAAATACTTTTGATATCATGGCTTGGTTAAAAAAGGTGGCAATGCTCTTTAAGTGCAAGTTATTGCGCTGTAGCATATAAATCTATTCCCTACATATTTTTTAAATGTTCTACGAGTTAATTTAAAATGTTTAGCTTGTGGTATAATAGTTTCATGGATAAAAAATATGAAAAAATCTCTCAGGATTTGGGAGTGACGTTAAAGCAAATTGATACCGTTCTAAGTTTGACAGCTGAAGGGGCGACTATTCCCTTTATGGCGCGTTATCGCAAGGACATGACTGGTAGTCTGGATGAGGTGGCGATTAAGGCTATTATTGATTTGGATAAAAGTCTGACAAATCTCAATGACCGTAAGGAAGCTGTCTTAGCTAAGATTCAAGAACAAGGTAAGTTGACCAAGGAATTGGAAGAAGCTATCTTAGTTGCCGAAAAATTAGCAGACGTTGAAGAACTCTATCTTCCTTATAAGGAAAAGCGTCGTACCAAGGCAACCATTGCCCGTGAAGCTGGACTCTTTCCTCTTGCTCGCTTGATTTTGCAGAATATAGTTGACTTGGAGAAAGAAGCTGAAAAGTTCGTCTGTGAAGGATTTGCGACTGGCAAGGGAGCCTTGACCGGTGCAGTTGATATTTTGGTCGAAGCCTTATCGGAAGATGTGACCTTGCGTTCTATGACTTATCAGGAAGTGCTGAGACACTCTAAACTCACTTCTCAAGCCAAGGATGAAAGTCTTGATGAAAAGCAGGTTTTTCAGATTTATTATGATTTTTCAGAGACAGTTGGAACTATGCAAGGCTATCGTACCTTGGCTCTCAATCGTGGGGAGAAGCTAGGTGTCTTGAAGATCGGTTTTGAACATGCGACGGACCGTATTCTTGCCTTTTTTGCTACTCGTTTCAAGGTGAAAAATGCTTATATTGATGAAGTTGTTCAGCAATCCGTTAAGAAAAAGGTCTTGCCTGCTATCGAGCGCCGTATTCGTACAGAATTAACCGAGAAGGCAGAAGAGGGAGCTATTCAACTCTTTTCTGACAACCTGCGCAATCTTCTCTTGGTTGCTCCTCTAAAAGGGCGCATGGTTCTTGGATTTGACCCAGCCTTTCGTACAGGTGCCAAGCTAGCTGTCGTTGATGCAACTGGGAAAATGCTGACAACTCAGGTCATTTATCCTGTTAAACCAGCATCAGCTCGTCAAATCGAAGAAGCCAAGAAAGATTTGGCAGACTTGATTGGTCAATACGGTGTAGAGATTATTGCCATCGGAAATGGTACTGCTAGTCGTGAAAGTGAAGCCTTTGTGGCGGAAGTTCTTAAAGATTTTCCTGAGGTTAGTTATGTCATCGTAAATGAAAGTGGTGCTTCGGTCTATTCTGCCAGCGAACTTGCTCGTCAGGAGTTTCCAGACTTGACCGTTGAAAAACGCTCTGCTATTTCTATCGCCCGTCGTTTGCAGGACCCCCTTGCTGAATTGGTCAAAATCGATCCTAAGTCAATCGGTGTCGGTCAATACCAGCATGATGTCAGTCAGAAGAAACTGTCTGAAAGTCTGGACTTTGTCGTGGATACCGTGGTGAACCAAGTCGGTGTCAATGTCAATACAGCCAGCCCAGCTCTTCTTTCACACGTAGCTGGACTCAATAAAACCATCTCTGAAAATATCGTCAAATACCGTGAAGAAGAAGGAAAAATCACTTCACGCTCCCAAATCAAGAAAGTTCCTCGTTTGGGGGCTAAGGCCTTTGAACAGGCAGCTGGTTTCCTTCGTATCCCTGAAAGTAGCAATATTCTTGATAATACAGGAGTTCACCCAGAAAATTACGCTGCCGTTAAGGAACTTTTCAAACGCTTGGACATTAAGGACCTGAATGAAGAAGCCCAAGGCAAACTCAAGTCTCTTTCAGTCAAGGAAATGGCGCAAGGGCTAGACCTTGGTCCCGAAACTCTTAAAGATATCATTGCAGATCTTCTCAAACCAGGTCGAGATTTCCGTGATTCCTTTGACGCACCTATGCTTCGCCAAGATGTCCTGGATATCAAGGACTTAGTGGTTGGGCAGAAGCTAGAGGGTGTGGTGCGTAATGTCGTTGACTTCGGTGCCTTCGTTGACATTGGAATTCACGAGGACGGTCTCATTCATATTTCCCACATGAGTCGCAAATTTATCAAACATCCTAGCCAAGTGGTGTCAGTTGGAGATTTGGTGACCGTTTGGGTCAAGAAAATTGATACTGAACGTGAAAAAGTCAATCTGTCGCTCCTAGCTCCAGATGAATCTAACTGATTACGTCAAGCAGGTTTCGCTAGAAGACTTCGGCAGACCTTTTATCCATCATGCCCAGTGGAATAGGCGTCTACGTTCGACAGGTGGGCGATTTTTCCCCAAAGATGGGCATTTGGATTTTAATCACAAGGTTTATCAGGAACTGGGGTTGGACGTTTTTAGGAAAATTGTCCGACATGAACTCTGTCATTATCACCTCTATTTTCAAGGAAAGGGCTATCAACACAAGGATCGGGATTTTAAGGAACTGTTGAAAGCAGTGGATGGATTACGCTTTGTGCCAACCTTGCCAAATAGCAACTCCAAGCCAATCAAGCTCTATCGTTGTCAATCCTGCCAGCAAACTTATTATCGCAAGCGAAGGATTGATACCAAACGCTATCGCTGTGGAGTTTGTCGAGGAAAGTTGCTACTAGTAAATCAGCCTGAGGACTGATGAAAGCCGAGCCTACCCGTGATATACTATGTCTAACCTAGCAGAAAGAGGAAATATCATGAACAGTAAGTTTTATAAAATGAGACGAAATCGCATGATTTCAGGAGTTTTAGCAGGTCTGTCAGACAAGTGGAACTTTGATGTTACCCTTGTACGTTTTCTGTTTGCTATTTTTACAGTCGCAAACTTTGGACTTGGGGTGATTATCTATATCATCCTAGCTTCTATCATGCCAACCAAGGAAGAAATCGAAGCAGAAATGTACGGAACAGGCCCACGTAAACGCAAAGAAGCTCAAGCCATTGACGATAATGAAGGCTGGTTTTGGTGAGGTTTTACAAAAGATTTGGAATACGCAGAAAGCTTTAAATCAATAGTCTAAACTGCTTGATTTAAAGCTTTTTTACTTTTAATAATATTTTTCCAGCTTCATCTACAAACTAAAAGCATTCTTTTGAACTCATGTTTCTAATCTATTTTTCATGCTGAGACAATACATTTTTTGAAAAATGATGGATGCTGATAACAACTGATAGCCAGCAAATAGCATAAGCAGTAGCTGTAAATTCTGTACCGATAAAGTATGTTTTTTCAACTAAGAGCTGACCGATAAATGGAGAGAGTAGATAGAGAAATCCGATGAGTATATGTTCTTTGTGTTTCATTAAGGCGCACCTTCTTTCCTTATAGGTTGAACGACTTGCAAGTGTTAAATTGAATGGTATGTTATCTAGGTAAGCTTACTCAAATGTTAGTTCCCGCTTCCTCCTTTCCAAAGTAAGCCTTTTCACACTTATATTTTACAATTTTAAAAATAGGAAATCAAATCATTTTATAAGTAATTTTGCCTATATTTCCCCCAATCTTACAAAAATGTAAGATTAAAGTCTTTTTTGTAAGGTTAGGTTATGGCAAGCGGTCTTTTTTTGATGTAAACTAGACTCATAAAGAAAAAGGAGTAAGAACATGAAAAAATTATTTCAAGAAAAATTTTCAAAACAACCAAGCCACAAAGAAATCGAGCGTGTTCAACTGGGATGCGCTATGATGCAAGCAACATTTCATTTGATGGGATATTAAGAAAGGAGATTCTCATGACACTTTTAGATGTAAAACACGTTCAAAAAATTTATAAAACTCGTTTTCAGGGCAACCAAGTAGAAGCCCTCAAGGATATTCACTTTACCGTAGAAAAGGGAGACTACGTTGCCATCATGGGTGAGTCTGGTTCTGGTAAATCAACTCTTCTCAATATTCTAGCTATGCTGGATAAACCAAGTCGTGGTCAGGTTTACCTGAATGGAATTGACACCGCAACCATTAAAAATTCACAGGCTTCTAGCTTCCGTCGTGAAAAATTGGGCTTTGTCTTCCAAGACTTTAACTTGCTAGATACTCTGTCTGTTAAGGACAATATCTTGCTTCCGCTTGTCTTGTCAAGAAGACCCATTACGGAGATGATGAAGAAATTGGTAGTGACAGCTGAGAATCTGGGTATCAACCAATTGCAAGAGAAGTACCCTTACGAGATTTCAGGTGGTCAGAAACAGCGTGTAGCAGTAGCCCGCGCCATCATCACAGAACCTGAAATTCTCCTTGCGGATGAGCCAACAGGAGCTCTTGACTCCAAGTCCTCTGCAGCCTTACTTGATGTCTTTGATGAAATCAATGAGCGCGGCCAAACCATTCTCATGGTAACCCACTCAACGGCAGCAGCTAGCAGAGCTAAACGTGTACTCTTTATCAAAGACGGCATTCTTTACAACCAAATCTACCGTGGAGAGAAGACAGAGCGTCAGATGTTCCAAGAAATCTCTGATACCTTGACTGTCATGGCAAGCGAGGTGAATTAGTATGTTTCGATTAACCAATAAGTTAGCGGTATCGAACTTGATTAAAAACCGCAAACTCTACTATCCTTTTGCGCTGGCTGTTCTCTTGGCGGTCACTGTCACCTATCTCTTTTACTCTCTAACCTTTAATCCTAAGATTGCTGAAATCCGTGGAGGAACAACCATTCAGGCTACACTTGGATTTGGTATGTTTGTCGTCACCCTTGCGTCAGCCATTATCGTCCTCTATGCCAATAGTTTTGTCATGAAAAACCGTTCCAAGGAACTAGGGATTTATGGCATGTTGGGCTTGTAGAAGCGCCATCTGATCAGTATGACCTTTAAGGAGTTAGTGGTATTTGGAATTCTAACTGTTGGAGCGGGTATCGGTATTGGAGCCTTGTTTGACAAGTTAATTTTCGCTTTCTTGCTCAAACTGATGAAATTGAAGGTTGAGCTGGTCGCTACCTTCCAAATGAATGTTGTCATTGCAGTACTTGTTGTCTTTGGATTGATTTTCCTAGGGCTCATGTTCCTGAATGCCCTTCGAATCGCCCGTATGAATGCCCTCCAGCTCTCGCGTGAGAAAGCAAGCGGAGAGAAAAGAGGTCGTTTCCTACCTCTCCAAACTATTCTTGGTTCCATAAGTTTAGGGATTGGCTATTATCTTGCCCTTACGGTAACCGATCCTCTTACAGCCCTAACAACTTTCTTCCTAGCTGTTTTGCTGGTTATTTTTGGTACTTATCTATTGTTTAATGCAGGGATTACAGTCTTCCTACAAATCTTAAAGAAAAACAAGAAATACTATTACCAACCTAATAACCTCATATCTGTTTCCAACTTGATTTTCCGTATGAAGAAAAATGCGGTTGGACTAGCAACCATCGCTATTTTGTCAACAATGGTTTTGGTAACCATGTCAGCAGCGACTAGTATTTTCAATGCCTCAGAATCCTTTAAAAAAGTGATGAATCCGCATGACTTTGGCATTACTGGAAAAAATGTTGAAAAAGAAGATTTGGACAAACTCTTGAGCCAGTTTGCAAGTGACAAAGGTTATAGTGTCAAAGAGAAAGAAGTGCTTCGTTACAGTAACTTTGGTATTGCAAATCAAGAAGGAACCAAGTTAACTATTTTTGAAAAAGGACAAAACCGTGTCCAACCAAAAACAGTTTTCATGGTATTTGACCAAAAAGATTATGAAAATATGACTGGTCAAAAACTGTCTCTATCAGGAAATGAGGTTGGTCTCTTTGCCAAAAATGACGGACTGAAAGGACAGAAAGCTCTAACTCTAAATGATCATCAATTTTCTGTCAAAGAGGAATTTAATAAAGATTTCATTGTGAACCATGTTCCAAATCAGTTTAATATCTTGACTACTGATTACAATTACCTTGTTGTTCCTGATTTACAAGCCTTTTTGGATCAATTCCCAGATTCGGCTATCTATAATCAGTTTTACGGTGGTATGAATGTAATAAATGTCAGTGAAGAAGAACAACTCAAGGTCGCTGAGGAGTATGAAAAATACCTCAATCAATTTAATGCTCAATTAGACACAGAAGGTAGCTATGTTTATGGTAGCAATCTAGCAGATGCTAGTGCTCAAATGAGTGTCCTCTTTGGCGGTGTCTTCTTTATTGGTATTTTCCTATCCATTATCTTTATGGTCGGAACTGTTCTGGTCATCTACTACAAACAAATTTCTGAAGGCTACGAAGACCGTGAACGCTTTATTATCTTGCAGAAAGTTGGTTTAGATCAAAAGCAAATCAAGCAAACCATCAACAAACAGGTTTTAACTGTTTTCTTCCTTCCTTTGCTTTTTGCCTTCATACATCTAGCCTTTGCCTACCATATGCTTAGTCTGATTTTAAAAGTGATTGGTGTAATAGATACGACTATGATGTTGATTGTGACCTTGTCTATCTGCGCTATCTTCCTCATCGCCTATGTGTTGATTTTCATGATTACTTCAAGAAGCTATCGCAAGATTGTGCAAATGTAAAAAAAGATACCTCGACTTCAAAATCGAGGTATTTCTTGTATTTTATACTCAATGAAAATCAAAAAGCAAACTAGGAAGCTAGCCGCAGGTTGCTCAAAACACTGTTTTGAGGTTGCAGATAGAACTGACGAAGTCAGCTCAAAACACTGTTTTGAGGTTGCAGATAAAACTGACGAAGTCAGCTCAAAACACCGTTTTGAGGTTGCAGATAAAACTGACGAAGTCAGCTCAAAACCACGTT
>NZ_VMNC01000042.1:0-7425 GCF_013277505.1 Streptococcus sp. k-378
GGTTCAAAACGCAACTCCTGCCTGCTTTGAAGACACCTCATGTTATTATCATGGACAATGCTAGTTTTGATCCCAAGAACATTTTGGATGAACTCTGCATCCAAGATAAACACTTTTTCTTACCTCTACCGCCTTATTCACCAGATTTGAATCCTATTGAGCAAGCTTGGGCTATCTTGAAAAAGAAAGTGACGGATTTATTAAGGGAAGTCCCAACTATTTTTGAATGGTTGGAACGCTTTTTAAAAACTAAATGACTATAAAAAGAAATGCCACGCTATGAAGGCTCAAGCGATTGTCACAAGTCAAGGGAGAATTGTTTCTTTGGATATCGCTGTGAACTATTGTCATGATATGAAGTTGTTCAAAACGAGTCGCAGAAATATCGGACAAGCTGGTAAAATCTTGGCTGACAATGGTTATCAAGGACTCATGAAGCTATATCCTCTTTTGCAGGAAGTCTAATATTGTTATAATTTAATTTGAATTCCAAAATCACATTGTTCAGTCTGTATTTCGTTTTACTATAGGTCTTCCTAAACTCCAAAGTTTCTGCGTCAAATTTCCTATTTTCGCTGTAGCCTTTGATACTTCGAACGACAATTTGAACCATATATTCAAAAAAAATGAAAAATTTGTGCCAACAAGCCTAAATATTCTGAAAATTTGTTTGATTTTTAATGCATAATGTGATATAATGGTTGTCAATCTATAATTCACATAAACAGAGGAGTAGAAAATGAAAAAAAGTCGTGTATTTGCTACAGCAGGTCTTGTTTTATTAGCAGCAGGTGTACTTGCAGCATGCAGTTCTTCAAAATCATCTGATTCATCAGCCTCTAAAGCTTATGGCTATGTTTATACAGCAGACCCAGAAACCTTGGACTACCTGATTTCAAGTAAAAATAGTACAAAAGTAGTGACTTCAAATGGGATTGATGGTTTATTTACTAATGATAATTACGGAAATCTTACCCCTGCAGTGGCAGAGGATTGGGAAGTCTCTAAGGATGGTTTGACCTACACTTATAAGATTCGTAAAGGGGTTAAATGGTTTACCTCGGATGGAGAAGAATATGCAGAGGTGACGGCTAAAGATTTCGTGAACGGTTTAAAACACGCAGCAGATAAAAAATCAGAAGCTATGTATTTAGCTGAAAATTCGGTTAAAGGCTTGGCAGATTATCTATCAGGAACTTCAACAGATTTTTCAACAGTTGGTGTCAAGGCGGTTGATGATTATACGTTACAATACACTTTGAACCAGCCTGAACCGTTCTGGAACTCTAAGTTGACCTATTCTATTTTCTGGCCTCTGAATGAAGAATTCGAAACATCAAAAGGAAGCGATTTTGCTAAACCAACAGATCCGACATCCTTGCTTTATAATGGGCCATTCTTGTTGAAAGGGTTGACTGCAAAATCTTCTGTAGAGTTTGTGAAAAATGAGCAATATTGGGATAAAGAAAATGTCCACCTAGATACTATCAATCTAGCTTACTATGATGGCTCAGATCAGGAGTCGCTAGAGCGTAACTTCACTAGTGGAGCTTATAGTTATGCCCGTCTTTTCCCTACCAGCTCCAACTATTCTAAGGTTGCAGAAAAATACAAGGACAATATCTATTACACACAACCAGGCTCTGGGATTGCTGGTCTGGGTGTGAATGTTGATCGCCAAAGTTACAACTATACTTCTAAAACTACAGATTCAGAGAAAGCAGCTACTAAGAAGGCATTGCTTAACAAAGATTTCCGTCAAGCCTTGAATTTTGCTCTTGATCGCTCAGCTTACTCAGCTCAAATCAATGGTAAAGATGGAGCAGCTTTAGCAGTTCGTAATCTATTTGTAAAACCAGACTTTGTTTCAGTTGGTGAGAAGACCTTTGGTGATTTAGTCGCTGCTCAACTTCCTGCTTATGGAGATGAGTGGAAAGGTGTGAATTTAGCTGATGGGCAGGATGGTTTATTCAATGCTGACAAGGCCAAGGCAGAGTTTGCGAAAGCTAAGAAAGCTTTAGAAGCAGATGGCGTTCAGTTTCCTATTCATCTGGATATTCCAGTAGACCAAGCATCAAAAGGCTACATCGCCCGTATTCAGTCCTTTAAACAATCTGTAGAAACAGTTCTTGGTGTTGAAAATGTCGTTGTCGATATTCAACAAATGACAAGTGATGAATTCCTTAATATTACTTACTATGCTGCCAATGCTTCATCTGAGGATTGGGATGTATCGGGAGGAGTTACATGGGGACCAGACTATCAAGACCCATCTACTTACTTGGATATTTTAAAAACAACTAGCAGTGAAACTACAAAAACATATTTAGGATTTGATAATCCAAATAGCCCTTCAGTAGTTCAAGTTGGTTTGAAAGAATACGATAAATTGGTTGATGAAGCTGCCAAAGAGACAAGCGACTTGAATGTCCGTTATGAAAAATATGCAGCGGCTCAAGCATGGTTGACTGATAGTTCTCTCTTTATTCCTGCTATGGCTTCTTCTGGTGCAGCACCGGTGCTTTCACGAGTTGTTCCATTTACTGGAGCTTCTGCGCAAACAGGCTCTAAGGGGTCAGATGTTTACTTCAAATATTTGAAATTGCAAGATAAAGCGGTGACTAAGAAAGAGTATGAAAAAGCTCGTGAAAAATGGTTGAAAGAAAAAGCTGAATCAAATGAGAAAGCTCAAAAAGAATTGGCAAGTCATGTGAAGTAAATAATTTCTAATAGAACTTTCTCTCCATGAGGAGAAGGTTCTTTTGGGATTTTTAAAGGAAATAATATGAAAAAATATATTTTTATGCGTGTTTTGCGGTCATTGGTTTCGATTTTCTTAGTGACGACTTTGACCTACACGATTATCTATACCTTGGTTCCTCGAAAATTGATTTTCAAGCAGGATCCTAACTATAATAAAATTGCGACAACGGCTGATAAACGTGATAACTATGAAAATACTGTGTTTGAGCGTATGGGCTACATTGAGTATTACGATACTAAAGAGTTGCAAGAAAAGGCAAGTAGCATGGATTCTTCTGTAACAGTAGAAGCAAATGCGACCAATAAAGCTATTTATGAAAAGTACATCAATCAATTAGGTCATGGTTGGACCTTGGGAGAATTTACTGAAAGTGGTCAATTCTATGCTAGTCGTGAAATCCCCATTTTTGAACGTGTTTTTCACTTCTATGCTAACTTGATTGACATTGACCATACAAATAAAATCCAAGACCCTGAAAATCCAGACTTGAAACGCTACCTTCGTTTTGAAAATGATCCAGCTATCGGATGGTCATTGGTCGGTTCAGGAACTAAACATAAATATCTCTTATACTTTAACAGTCAGTTCCCATTTGTTCATCAAAACTTTGTGAACTTGAATTTAGGTGACTCTTACCCAACCTATGCTAATACACCAGTTCTTCAGGTTATTACTCAAGGTCAAGGACAAACCAAAACTGCCCAAGTTCAGTTCCCAACAGGTAAGAAAACGTCTTCTGTAAATATTTACTCAAGAACCTACAAGTCACCTAGTCAGGCTGACTCTCGTGAAGTAGCTAGCTATGGGAAAGATGATCCTTATACAGCGACTGAAAGTAATTACCAATATCCATCTATGATTGTCAGCTCTGCTATTACTGGTTTGATTGGTTTGGTGATTTCTTATGCGATTGCAGTGCCACTTGGTTCAGCCATGGCTCGTTTCAAGAACACTTGGATTGATAGCTTCTCAACAGGGGCTTTGACCTTCTTGCTTGCTCTTCCAACCATTGCCTTGGTTTACATCGTTCGATTGATTGGATCATCTATTGGTCTTCCAGATTCGTTCCCTATCTTGGGAGCTGGAGATTGGCGTTCTTACGTTTTACCAGCAGTCATCCTTGGTTTGTTGGGTGCTCCTGGTACAGCTATTTGGATTCGTCGTTACATGATTGACTTGCAATCTCAAGACTTTGTTCGTTTCGCTCGTGCAAAAGGTTTGTCTGAAAAAGAAATTTCAAACAAACACATCTTTAAAAATGCCATGGTTCCGCTGGTTTCAGGAATTCCTGGTGCTATTATTGGGGTTATCGGTGGTGCAACCCTTACTGAAACAGTCTTCGCCTTCCCAGGTATGGGTAAAATGTTGATTGACTCTGTAAAAGCATCTAATAACTCTATGGTCGTTGGTCTTGTCTTCATCTTTACATGTATTTCTATCTTCTCACGTCTTTTGGGAGATATTTGGATGACTATTATTGACCCACGTATTAAATTGACTGAGAAAGGAGGCAAATAATGTCTACAATCGATAAAGAAAAATTTCAGTTTATAAAACGTGACGATTTTGCCTCTGAAACTATTGATGCGCCAGCATATTCTTACTGGAAATCAGTGTTTAGACAATTTATGAAGAAAAAATCAACTGTAGTCATGTTGGGAATCTTGGTAGCCATCATTTTGATGAGTTTCATCTACCCAATGTTTTCTAAGTTTGATTTCAATGATGTCAGCAAGGTAAACGACTTTAGTGCTCGTTATATCAAGCCAAATGCTGAGCATTGGTTCGGTACAGACAGTAACGGTAAATCACTCTTTGACGGTGTCTGGTTTGGAGCTCGTAACTCTATCCTTATTTCTGTGATTGCGACAGTGATTAACTTGGTTATCGGTGTTTTTGTCGGTGGTATTTGGGGAATTTCAAAATCAGTTGACCGTGTCATGATGGAAGTTTATAACGTCATCTCAAACATCCCATCTCTTTTGATTGTCATTGTCTTGACTTACTCAATCGGAGCTGGATTCTGGAATCTGATTTTTGCTATGAGTGTGACGACATGGATTGGGATTGCCTTCATGATCCGTGTGCAAATCTTGCGTTATCGTGATTTGGAATACAACTTGGCGTCACGTACTTTGGGAACACCAACCTTGAAGATTGTTGCCAAAAACATCATGCCACAATTGGTATCTGTTATTGTGACAACCATGACTCAAATGCTTCCAAGCTTTATCTCATACGAAGCCTTCTTGTCTTTCTTCGGTCTAGGATTACCGATTACCGTGCCAAGTTTGGGTCGTTTGATTTCGGATTATTCACAAAACGTAACAACCAATGCTTACTTGTTCTGGATTCCATTGACAACTCTTGTCTTGGTATCCTTGTCCCTTTTCGTAGTTGGTCAAAACTTAGCGGATGCTAGTGATCCACGTACACATAGATAGGAGTAGAAATGACAAAAGAAAAAAATGTAATTTTGACTGCTCGCGATATTGTCGTGGAATTTGACGTTCGTGACAAAGTATTGACAGCCATTCGCGGCGTTTCCCTTGAACTAGTTGAAGGAGAAGTATTAGCCTTGGTAGGTGAGTCAGGATCAGGAAAATCTGTTTTGACAAAGACCTTCACAGGTATGCTCGAAGAAAATGGTCGCATTGCCCAAGGTAGTATTGACTACCGTGGTCAGGATTTGACAAATCTATCTTCTCACAAGGATTGGGAACAAATTCGTGGTGCTAAGATTGCGACTATCTTCCAGGATCCAATGACTAGTTTGGACCCCATTAAAACAATTGGTAGCCAGATTACAGAAGTTATTGTAAAACACCAAGGAAAAACAGCCAAGGAAGCAAAAGAATTGGCCATTGACTACATGAATAAAGTTGGAATCCCAGACGCAGATAGACGTTTTGATGAATACCCATTCCAATATTCTGGAGGAATGCGTCAACGTATCGTTATTGCGATTGCCCTTGCCTGCCGACCTGATGTCTTGATCTGTGATGAGCCAACAACTGCCTTGGATGTAACCATTCAAGCTCAGATTATTGATTTGCTAAAATCTTTACAAAACGAGTATCATTTCACAACAATCTTTATCACTCACGACCTTGGTGTGGTAGCAAGTATTGCGGATAAGGTAGCGGTTATGTATGCAGGAGAAATCGTTGAGTATGGAACTGTTGAGGAAGTCTTCTATGACGCTTGCCATCCATATACATGGAGTCTCTTGTCTAGCTTGCCTCAGCTTGCTGATGATAAAGGGGATCTTTACTCAATCCCAGGAACACCTCCGTCACTTTATACTGACTTGAAAGGGGATGCCTTTGCCTTGCGTTCTGACTATGCAATGCAGATTGACTTCGAACAAAAAGCTCCTCAATTCTCAGTATCAGAGACACATTGGGCTAAAACTTGGCTACTTCATGAGGATGCTCCAAAAGTAGAAAAACCAGCTGTGATTGCAAATCTCCATGATAAGATCCGTGAAAAAATGGGATTTGCCCATCTGGCTGACTAGGAGGAAGGAAATGTCTGAAAAATTAGTAGAAATTAAAGATTTAGAAATTTCCTTCGGTGAAGGAAGTAAGAAGTTTGTCGCGGTTAAAAATGCTAACTTCTTTATCAACAAGGGAGAAACGTTCTCGCTTGTTGGTGAGTCAGGTAGTGGGAAAACAACTATTGGTCGTGCTATCATCGGTCTCAATGATACAAGTAATGGAGATATCATTTTTGAGGGTCAAAAGATTAATGGTAAGAAATCGCGTGAACAAGCTGCGGAATTGATTCGTCGTATCCAGATGATTTTCCAAGACCCTGCGGCAAGTTTGAATGAACGTGCGACTGTTGATTATATTATTTCTGAAGGTCTTTACAATCACCATTTGTTTAAGGATGAAGCAGAGCGTGAAGAGAAAGTTCAAAATATTATCCGTGAAGTGGGTCTGCTTGCTGAGCATTTGACTCGTTACCCTCATGAGTTTTCAGGTGGTCAACGTCAACGTATCGGTATTGCCCGTGCCTTGGTCATGCAACCAGACTTTGTTATTGCGGATGAACCAATTTCAGCCTTGGACGTTTCTGTGCGTGCCCAAGTCTTGAACTTGCTCAAAAAATTCCAAAAAGAACTTGGCTTGACCTATCTCTTTATCGCCCATGACTTGTCGGTTGTTCGTTTTATTTCAGATCGTATCGCAGTTATTTACAAGGGTGTTATTGTAGAGGTTGCAGAGACAGAAGAATTGTTTAACAATCCAATTCACCCATATACTCAAGCCTTGCTTTCAGCGGTACCAATCCCAGATCCAATCTTGGAACGTAAGAAGGTCTTGAAGGTTTACGACCCAAGTCAACACGACTATGAGACTGATAAACCATCCATGGTTGAAATCCGTCCAGGTCACTATGTTTGGGCGAACCAAGCCGAATTGGCACGTTATCAAAAAGGACTAAACTAGTAATGGTTTTATAATTTCCATGTCAATTTTTAGGCTCTTTGTCAACTGTAGTGGGTTGAAGTCAGCTAAGCACGAGAAAGGACAAATTTCGTCCTTTCTTTTTTGATGTTCAGAGCGATAAAAATCCGTTTTTTGAAGTTTGAAAAGAGAAGAAAAAAAAAGGAAAACCGTTTGATAACAAACACGACACTATTGGTCGCTTCC
>NZ_VMNC01000043.1:0-8813 GCF_013277505.1 Streptococcus sp. k-378
GACTTAAAATCCTGCGATTGGTAACGATCGTACCGGTTCGATTCCGGTCTTCGGCATAATATAATGAGCACCCTTAGCTCAACTGGATAGAGTACCTGACTACGAATCAGGCGGTTAGAGGTTCGACTCCTCTAGGGTGCATTTTTCTATTTAACTCGGGAAGTAGCTCAGCTTGGTAGAGTACTTGGTTTGGGACCAAGGTGTCGCAGGTTCGAATCCTGTCTTCCCGATTCATTACAGAGATATGTGAGTGTGTATTTTTAAAACTAGATATTATATACATTAAGAGGGAATCAGTTTGGTTCTCTCTTTTTTGAATTTCAGTAATTCATTTTGGTAGCGTATACTTTTTGTCTCCAGTCTTTTCAATAAATACCGTAGTTTAGGTAACCACATTGAAATTTAACAGATTTTATATTAAATTGAATTTGGAATAGTATAACATCTCTTCTAAAATATTGTTATAAATTGATTTGGATTCCAAAATTAAATTGTTCGATTCTTATTTTATTTTATTATATAACTCTTATAAATTTAGCCTCCTATAAATTTTTAAGAAAGCAATAGAAGGGTTTTGTTCAACGTATAATATATGTGTTTGCCTGATAAAAATTTCTACTTTTTTTGATTTTAAATAAGTATTAGTTTACATTATGGTGTGAATTGGGTTTGATATCTCTTTTGAGGAAGTTGCCTTAGATTTTTCTAATTGTGTTTTATTGTATAGTGTATCTTGCTTGTTTTGAACATAATTTTTTATGACATTTGTCATATTTTCTAGTGACAGAAGCTTCTATCTCCTCTGATTTCAAAAGACTATAATTGTAGTACCAAATGGAGGAAGAAGAGATAAGAAATAAAATGATTATCGCTGTAAGTCTAGTAGCAGCAGGAGTTATGACCTATCTCATGTTTTCGGGATTGGATGAGGATTTCTATCATTTTCCTTGGGAGGTCTTTGCTGGATTTGGAATGATGTCTTGGCTTGTTAGAGAAGGTTTGAAATTAGTCGGAGATGTGAAAAAGGAGTTTGAGGAATGAAAAAAGCGATTATCTATCTCTTTATTGGTCTGTCACTCTTGGTATGGTTGGTAGAAATGTTTACAGGTTGGTTTGATCAAGACTTCCTTTACCAATTCATCCGTGGTGCTTGGGGTTTTGGATTTATGATTTTCGTCGTTTTCCCTATGGGAATGGAGTGATTGAAAGGAGAATATTATGAACATGATTAAGGTACAAGGCTTACATAAAAACATCAAGGGTAAGGCTATTTTGAAGGATATTTCCTTTGAGATAGCTGAAGGTGAATGTGTTGCCATGATTGGGCCAAACGGAGCAGGAAAGACCACACTCTTGGACTATTTGCTCGGAGATAAATTGGTCTCCAGCGGTCAAGTATCTATTAAAGGTTTACCAGTAACGAGTTCTCAGTTAGACTATACAAGATCCTACCTCCCTCAAGAGAATGTAATCGTTCAGAAACTAAAGGTAAAAGAGTTGATTGCTTTCTTTCAAAAAATTTATCCAAATTCCTTGAGCAATCAGGAAATCGATCAACTATTGCAGTTTAATCAGCAACAAAAAGAGCAATTTGCAGAAAAATTGTCAGGTGGGCAAAAGCGTCTCTTTTCTTTCGTCTTGACCTTGATTGGGCGACCAAAGCTTGTCTTTTTAGATGAGCCAACTGCTGCCATGGATACCTCTACCCGTCAACGTTTTTGGGAAATTGTTCGGGACCTAAAAGCGCAAGGAGTCACCATTCTCTATTCCTCCCATTATATCGAAGAGGTAGAACATACAGCTGACCGGATTTTGGTTTTAAATAAGGGAGAGTTGATTCGTGATACGACGCCTCTAGCTATGCGTAGCGAGGAAATAGAAAAGCATTTTATCCTTCCTCTAGCTTACAAGGAAGTCATTGAGCAGTCTAACTTGGTTGAAAACTGGTCACAAAAACAAGATGCTTTGCAAGTAGTTACACGTGAAGCGGATGCTTTTTGGCAACTGTTAGTGCAAGCAGGATGTAGGATTCAAGAAATTGAAGTCAATAATCGTAGCTTGTTGGATACAATCTTTGAAGAAACACAAAAGGGAGATGACTAAGATGAAACGATGGATCGCACTAAACAAGATAGAATTTCTATTGACCAAACGGCAATCAGTCTATTATTTATTATCAGTAGGGATGCCGACGGCCTTCTATTTATTCTTTTCTGGCATCTACCAGGACACACCAGGTGGACCCGCGAATTTTATGCGCGACTACCTCATCTCCATGACGGCTTTTTCCATGATGTCGACCGCTATGTTTTCATTCCCAGCTGTTTTACATACCGATAAGATCAACAACTGGCAGAAAACATTGCGTCATAGCCCTGTAAATATGGTAGAATATTATCTATCAAAGATAACAAGTATGCTGGTTGATTATTTGGTCTCAATTCTGGTTGTTTTCTCAGTTGGGCATTTTGTAAGAGGTGTGGATATGCCTTTAGCAAGCTGGGTTGGAGCTGCGATTTTGCTGATTATGGGAAGTATTGCTTTTGTAGCACTTGGCTTGACCTTGACTCTCTTACCAACTAGTCAGCTGATGTCTGTTGTGGGCAATCTTCTTTATCTAGGATTGGCTGTTTTAGGCGGACTCTGGATGCCCATCTCTTTATTTCCAGACTGGATGCAAGCAGTCGGTAAGTGTCTCCCGACCTATCAATTGATGGAGTTGCTCAAGACCTTCTTAAACGAGGGTGGCATCAATCTATCAGCCACAGTTTATTTACTTGTTTTTTCAGCAGTTTTATTTGGTTTGACTATTTACCTTCAAGGTCATAAGGAGAATGCTTAATGCTTGAAAGACTGAAAAGCATA
Organism: Streptococcus sp. k-378; assembly: GCF_013277505.1. NCBI lineage: Bacteria > Bacillati > Bacillota > Bacilli > Lactobacillales > Streptococcaceae > Streptococcus > Streptococcus sp. k-378. The sequence continues at coordinate 2,866 of NZ_VMNC01000043.1, forward strand.
CACTATATGTTTTGGGCCAGTTTGATTTTTATGCTTTTTCCCATCCTACCTGTAGTGATTGGGGAGCTTCCTGCCTGGCATTTATTGGTTGATATTCTATTTGTAGTGACGTATTTGGGTGTTTTAATAACTAAGAACCAGCGCCTATCTTGGCTTTTCTGGGGGATCATGCTGGTCTATGTAGCTGGGAATACCGCCTTTGTTGCTGGGAATTATATCTGGTTTTTCTTTTTCCTTTCCAATCTCTTAATTTATCATTTTGGCGTACGTAGTTTAAAGTCTTTACATGTATGGACATTTCTCCTTGCTCAAGTCCTTGTTGTGGGGCGACTTTTGATTTTTCAGAGAATCGAAGTTGAGTTTCTAGTCTATATGCTTGTAATTCTTACTTTTGTCGATTTGATGACTTTGGGCTCGGTTCGAATTCGCCTTGTCGAGGATTTGAAAGAAGCTCAGGTCAAGCAAAATGCCCAGATAAATCTATTGCTTGCTGAAAATGAACGCAGTCGTATCGGTCAAGATTTGCATGATAGCTTGGGACATCCCTTTGCTATGCTTAGTGTTAAAACTGATCTAGCCTTGCAGTTATTTCAAATGCAGGCTTATCCACAGGTGGAAAAGGAATTAAGAGAAATACAGCAAATTAGCAAAGAATCAATGCGTGAAGTTCGAACCATTGTGGAAAATCTTAAGTCTAGAACTTTGACATCCGAACTAGAGACTGTGAAAAAGATGTTAGAAATTGCTGGAATTGAGGTGGAAATAGCTAATCAATTAGATACTGCTAGCCTTACTCAAGAATTGGAGTCAACGGCTTCCATGATTTTGCTTGAGTTGGTGACCAATATCATCAAACATGCCCAAGCGTCTAAAGTCTACTTAAGATTAGAACGGACAGAGAAGGAACTCATTCTAATAGTGAGAGATGATGGCTGTGGCTTTACTTCTATAAAGGGGGGTGACCTCCATACAGTCCGAGAACGTGTCCTTCCATTTTCGGGAGAAGTAAGTGTAATCAGTCAGAAACAACCGACAGAAGTTCAGGTTCGACTACCTTATAAGGAGAGAAAATAGATGAAAGTATTAGTCGCAGAAGATCAAAGTATGTTGCGAGATGCTATGTGCCAGTTGCTTGCCTTTCAAGCAGATGTAGAGTCTGTCCTCCAAGCCAAGAATGGGCAAGAAGCAATCCAACTATTAGAAAAGGAGTCTGTAGATATCGCCATCCTTGACGTAGAAATGCCTGTTAAGACAGGTCTCGAGGTTTTGGAGTGGATACGATCAGAAAAGCTAGAAACAAAGGTGGTTGTGGTGACGACCTTCAAGCGTGCTGGGTATTTTGAACGTGCGGTCAAGGCTGGAGTGGATGCTTATGTATTAAAGGAACGAAGCGTTGCAGACCTCATGCAAACCTTGCACACCGTCCTCGAAGGACGCAAGGAGTATTCGCCTGAATTGATGGAAGTGGTGATGACGCATCCCAATCCATTAACAGAACAAGAAATCGCAGTCTTAAAGGGAATTGCTCAGGGTTTCTCTAACCAAGAAATTGCAGATAAACTTTATCTATCCAACGGAACAGTCCGAAACTATGTCACTAATATTCTTTCGAAACTAGATGCAGGTAATCGAACAGAGGCAGCTAATATCGCGAAAGAATCTGGTTGGTTGTGATACTATCATAACGCGAAAACCATTATGTGTTAAAATTATTTAATCAAACAATTTGTAACTTGAGGGGGCTTAGTTTCCTCCTTTTTGTGGCTCTAAGGTGGTAGCAAGGAGCTAAACCTAGGCTTTCTATGAAATTTTTTCAATCAATCCTCAAAAAACACTTGAAAGTGTTTACAATTAGTGATAGAATGGAATAGGTAAAAATATGAAAACGAAATTTTCACATCTTCACTTTTGTAAGTAGATATAGAGCTTTAATCGGTGCCTCTACTTGTAAAAGAATGTGTGGGATAGAAAGGACAGGAAAAGGAATGAATGCAGATGACACAGTAACCATTTATGATGTCGCTCGTGAAGCAGGTGTTTCCATGGCGACGGTCAGCCGTGTGGTTAATGGCAATAAAAATGTAAAAGAGAATACCCGTAAAAAAGTGTTAGAGGTAATTGATCGTTTGGATTATCGTCCAAATGCAGTTGCGCGTGGTCTTGCAAGTAAAAAGACAACCACTGTTGGTGTCGTGATTCCAAATATTACCAATGGTTATTTTTCGAGTTTGGCTAAGGGGATTGATGATATTGCAGAAATGTACAAGTACAATATTGTCCTAGCTAATAGCGATGAAGATAACGAGAAAGAAGTTTCTGTTGTCAATACCCTCTTTTCAAAGCAGGTAGATGGCATTATCTTTATGGGGTATCACTTGACAGATAAAATTCGCTCAGAATTTTCGCGTTCACGTACTCCGATTGTTCTCGCAGGAACTGTGGATGTAGAGCATCAGCTTCCAAGTGTCAATATTGACTACAAACAAGCTACGATTGATGCAGTGACCTACCTCGCTAAAGAAAATGAGCGCATTGCTTTTGTCAGTGGTCCACTAGTGGATGACATCAATGGTAAGGTTCGTTTGGTTGGCTACAAGGAAGCTTTGAAAAAAGCAGATATTCCTTATAGCGAAGGATTGGTATTTGAATCTAAATACACTTATGAAGATGGCTATGCCTTGGCAGAGCGCTTGATTTCATCAAATGCAACTGCAGCAATTGTAACAGGTGATGAGTTGGCGGCAGGTGTCTTGAACGGTTTGGCTGGTAAAGGTGTGTCAGTACCAGAAGAATTTGAGATCATTGCCAGTGATGATTCGCAAGTCTCTCGCTTTACCCGTCCAAACTTGACAACTATTGCCCAACCTCTTTATGACCTTGGTGCCATTAGTATGCGTATGTTGACTAAGATTATGCACAAGGAAGTGTTGGAAGAGCGTGAAGTTCTATTATCTCATGGATTAACAGAACGTAGCTCAACACGAAAACGTAAATAGAAAAAATCAGGGAATCGAGAAGATTTCCTGATTTTGTGCTCTTAAACAAGAGATGTTGACTTAATGAATACCATAGAGCGGACTAGGCGGCTGGTTAAAGACTGCGCAACACACTGTTTTGAACTTGTAGATAGAACTGACGAAGTCAGCTCAAGTCCCTGCTTTGAGCTTGTGGATAGAACTAACGAAGTCAGCTCAAGTCCCTGCTTTGAGCTTGTGGATAGAACTAACGAAGTCAGCTCAAGTCCTTGTTTTGAGCTTGTGGATGAAACTGATGAAGTCAGCTCAAGTCCCTGTTTTGAGCTTGTGGATAGAACTGACGAAGTCAGCTCAAGTCCCTGCTTTGAGCTTGTGGATGAAACTGACGAAGTCAGCTCAAGTCCTTGTTTTGAGCTTGTGGATGAAACTGATGAAGTCAGCTCAAGTCCCTGCTTTGAGCTTGTGGATAGAACTGACGAAGTCAGCTCAAGTCCTTGCTTTGAGCTTGTAGATGGAAGTTGACGTGGTTTGAAGAGATTTTTCAAGAGTCTTAGCCTTCCATATAGTTTTTCAAAGCTTGCCCTGTTAGTCCGGCATTGAGGGCAATGAGGAGTTTCAAGCGGGCTTTTTGGGCGTTGAGTTCTTTAATAAAGAAGACACCAGATTTTTGTAATTGCACGCCCCCACCCTGGTAGGCATAAACAGGTTCTGCTATACCGTTAAAGCATCGTGATACCAGAGCGACTGGGATTCCTTTTTGCAGAAGGTTTTCTAATTTTTGAGCCGTTTCTTTGGGAATATTACCAGCTCCGAAGGCTTGGATAATCAAACCGTCCAAGTGTTCCAAATCCAGCATATCAATCAGCTCATCTGTCATACCAGCATAAGCAGAGATGATAGGGACTAATCCTTGTATGTGATCAAGGTCAAAGCGAACACGAGGTTCAGCTGTTTTAAAGTAGAGGATTTCCTGTTTCATAATCAGACCAAGGGGACCGTGAGTAGGAGTCTGGAAGGTACCGGCATTGGTCGTATGTGTTTTGGTAACATACTTGGCAGCGTGGATCTCATCGTTCATAACAACCAAAACTCCTTTGTCAGCAGCCCTGTCATCGCTGGCCACTCGTAAAGCACTTAGGTAATTATAAACACCATCACTACCGAGCTCATTGGAGCTGCGCATGGCTCCTGTTAGAACGATGGGCATGTGGGGAATTTCCATGGTATCAAGGAAATAGGCTGTTTCCTCTAAAGTATCGGTTCCGTGTGTGATCACCACCCCATCGTAATTATCTGCTTCCTCTTTGATTTTTTGGTAGAGAGCCAGCATATGCTTGGGTTTGATATGGGGGCTTGGCAGATTAAAAAAGTCCAAGGCATGAACTTGGATTCCTTCAAGTGGGTTGGACACATGATTCATAGGATTATCTGAACTCGTCACAACAGCGCCAGAAGCATCGGCCTGCATGGAAATAGTCCCACCCGTATGTAAAACAAGGATTTTCTTAGGCATGATTTACTTACTCTTTCTGAAATGTGGTATAATCATTGTATCACAAAAGGGGAGATTGGGATAGGATGGAAGTCAAAGCTGTTTTTTTTGATATCGATGGAACACTAGTCAACAATCGCAAGAGTGTTTTGAAATCCACTAGGGACGCGATTAAGATTGTTAAAGAACAAGGGGTGCTTGTCGGTGTAGCGACAGGGCGAGGACCTTTTTTTGTTAAGGAATTGATGGACGATTTGGACCTGGATTTTGCGGTAACCTATAATGGCCAGTACATCTTTACTAAAGACAGAGTCTTGTTCACGAGCCCTATTTCCAAGTTGCACTTGCGCCATCTAATTAGCTATGCTAAAAAAGAGGGGAAGGAGATTGCCCTAGGGACCAAGGATGCCATGCTGGGTTCTAAAATCATGTCCTTTGGTCTGGGTTCTTTTTCCCAACGAATCAGTCGCTTCGTTCCCTCTGTTTTAACCCGGACGGTGAGTCATTCCTTTAATCGTATGGTCAGCAAGGTTGTTCCCCAAAAGGAAGAAGACCTGCTTCATCTGATGAATCAGCCTATCTACCAAGTTTTGATGCTGATGACGCCAGAAGAATCTGAGAAGGCGGCAGCTGATTTTGAAGACTTGAAATTGACACGTAGCAATCCTTTTGCTGCGGATGTCATCAATCAAGGAAACTCTAAATTGGAAGGCATTCGACTAGTCGGGAAAGAATATGGCTTTGACCTCAACCAAGTCATGGCCTTTGGAGACTCGGACAATGACCTAGAAATGTTGGCGGGTGTCGGTATGTCTGTGGCTATGGGAAATGGTAGTAGCAGTGTCAAGGAAGTTGCCAAGCACATTACCACCAGCAATCAACAAGACGGAATCCACAAGGCCTTGGAACATTTTGGTGTTTTGGCTTCAGAAAAAGTCTTTGTCAGCCGTGACTATCATTTCAATAAGGTCAAGACCTTCCACCATATGATGGATGAACGAACTCAAGAAGAACCTCGAGCTTGGGATTTAGAAGGTGCAACCCATAGGGCTGGCTTTAAAATAGAAGAATTGGTGGAGTTTGTTCGAGCTGCCAGCCCTTCTGAAGAGGACTTTGGTCAAGCTCTATCGCAACTTCATCAAGCTCTTGATAAGGCAGCAGATAAAGTAGCTAAGAAGACGCCTGCTCAGCAAGATTTGATAGGTCAGGTGGATGCCTTGATTGACACGCTTTATTTCACCTACGGTAGTTTTGTCTTGATGGGGGTGGATCCAGAACGTATTTTTGACATTGTCCATCAGGCTAATATGGGGAAAATTTTTCCAGATGGCAAGGCTCATTTTGATCCAGTGACCCACAAAATCTTAAAACCAGATGATTGGGAAGAAAAATATGCTCCAGAACCTGCTATTAAAAAGGAACTGCAGCGCCAGCTCAAGGCTTATGAGCGTCATAAAGAGAGAAATAATACTCAATGAAAA
>NZ_VMNC01000043.1:8819-16530 GCF_013277505.1 Streptococcus sp. k-378
GAAGTCAGCTCAAAACATGTTTTTGAGGTTGCAGATGGAAGCTGACGTGGTTTGAAGAGATTTTCGAAGAGTATAAATAGTAAACAAAAAGGAGCGCTGAGCTCCTTTTCTTTGTGATTATAAGGTTTTTTCTTGTTCTCTCACAACCAGCAAATCGACCTTAGCATGGCGGAGGATGTATTCAGATGAAGAACCGACCAAGAGGCGTTCAAAGGCGTTGAGACCAGTTGCGCCAAGGAGGATGAGGTCCACTTCCTCTGCATCTGGAATAGTACGTGCCAGTAGAGTTTTTGGATTTCCCATTTCAATGACGATATGAACATCTGCCACCCCAGCATCTTTAGCACGTTTTTCGTACTCTTTCATCAGACTTTCAGCGTCGACTTGGAGTTGTTCGTAAACTTCAGCATCAAAGGTGGATACGCTTTGGAGAGCGCGTGTGTCAATGACATGTGCGATGGTGAGTTTAGCGTCGTTTCGTAGAGCAGAATGAACTCCCTTGACAAAAGCCAAGTCCGCTTCTTTAGAACCATCGATTGCGACCATGATATTTTGGTAACGTTGTGCCATAATGAAACCTCCTGAAATTTTCTTACTATAATTGTAAACCTTTTCACTATAGAAGTAAAGCAAAAAAAGTATTTTTCAAAAGAATGTTATCGATTAAAATCTATATAAATATATGATAAAATAAAAGAAAGGATAGCAGGAAAGAAGTGAAGGGAGGGAGAATGATGAAGCACTCTTTTCAAGAAACAAAAAAATCAAATTTCCTTTATTATGGAATCATCCTAGTTTCAGTCTTGCTAGAAGTTATTATGATCTGGCAATTAGAGAGTCTGGTACCGCTTCTTTATCCAGGTTTTATTGGCTTTTTAGTCTTTCATATACTCTATCATCTGTTTTTATTCCTAGTCGCTAAAAGAAGTGGTCGCTGGGATTACTTGATGATATGGGGGCTTTTCCTCATGTTCAATCTTCTCTATGACTCCTTTTTAGGCTTACTTTTTCTAGGTTTATCTTTTGGTATGTAGAAATTAGTTGAGGTGTTGATATGAGATGTTCTAAATATATAATTACAATGATGTTTGTATTGTTTACTTTTGGAATGGTTATTCCTGTTGTAGCTCAGGAAAATTCCAATAATATAGATCAATCAATTACTATTTTGAAAAAATACACTGAATTAGATGAATCGAATATTCCTTTTATTCGGACGGATATTATGGAAGAACAGAATGAAAATAAAGAAACAATAACTCTTGCAGAAATGGTGAATGAACTCGCTATAAGTTATAAAAATCAGAAGCTATCTCATAATAAAGTAATAAAAAGAATAAGAAGAGGTTTGATTCCTACTTATGGTAATTGGTGTGGTCCAGGTCATACAATGGATGATAGAAATGGGAATGCAATTGATATTTTAGACTGGGCATGTAAAGATCACGATATTTGTTATAGAGATAATGGATATTGGAATATTGATTGTGATAAACGATTTATCAAACAGTTAAAAGCTATTCTTGATAGTGACGTATTATCTCCAGATGGGAGATTATATGCATCTGCAGCCTATACCTTATTTTCTACTATGAGAAATTATGGTGGATAGTTATTCTCTTTAAACTCTCCTCTATTTCCTCGCTTTTAGCGAGGATTTTCTTCTATATAAATCTAGTAACAGCTTCCAGCAAACTTGTCGCATTCTTTTTCTAGTGGTATAATGTTACTAGTCTGATGAATGGAGGAAACAAGATGAAAGAATATAACAAGTCTAGTAAGTTAGAGCATGTTGCTTATGATATCCGTGGTCCGGTTTTGGAAGAAGCCATGCGGATGCGAGCAAATGGAGAAAAGATTTTGCGTCTGAACACAGGAAATCCAGCAGAATTTGGCTTTACAGCGCCAGACGAGGTCATCCATGACTTGATTATGAATGCGCGTGATAGTGAAGGTTATTCTGACTCCAAAGGGATTTTTTCAGCCCGTAAGGCCATCATGCAGTACTGCCAACTGAAGAAATTCCCCAATGTGGCTATAGATGATATTTACCTTGGAAATGGTGTCAGTGAGTTGATTGTCATGTCCATGCAGGGGCTTTTGGACAATGGAGATGAGGTCTTGGTGCCTATGCCCGACTATCCTCTCTGGACAGCGGCTGTCAGCCTAGCTGGGGGAAATGCCGTTCACTATATCTGTGATGAAGCTGCAGAATGGTACCCTGATATTGCGGATATCAAGTCAAAAATCACTTCCAATACCAAGGCAATCGTCCTTATCAATCCAAACAACCCAACTGGAGCCCTTTATCCGAAGGAACTCTTGCTGGAGATTATTGAGATTGCCCGTCAAAACGACTTGATCATCTTTGCGGACGAGATATATGATCGCATGGTCATGGATGGGCATGTGCATACGCCTGTGGCGAGTCTGGCACCGGATCTCTTCTGTGTCAGCATGAATGGTCTGTCAAAATCGCATCGTATCGCTGGTTTCCGTGTCGGTTGGATGGTTCTGTCTGGCCCTAAGACACATGTTAAGGGATATATCGAAGGGCTCAATATGCTGTCCAATATGCGCCTTTGCTCTAACGTTTTGGCCCAACAAGTCGTCCAAACCTCCTTGGGTGGTCACCAGTCAGTCGATGAATTACTCCTTCCTGGTGGACGAATCTACGAGCAAAGAAATTTCATCTATAATGCCATTCAAGATATTCCAGGTTTGTCTGCCGTTAAACCCAAGGCGGGTCTCTATATCTTCCCCAAAATCGACCGCAATATGTACCGTATCGATGATGATGAGCAGTTTGTCCTTGATTTCTTGAAGCAGGAAAAGGTGCTCTTGGTTCATGGGCGAGGCTTTAACTGGCAGGAACCAGACCACTTCCGTATCGTTTACCTTCCTCGTGTCGAGGAACTAGCCCAAATCCAAGAAAAGATGACTCGTTTCTTAAAACAGTATCGCAGATAGGGCTTACATGAGAAAAAGCTGGAAACAATTGCCTAGAGCTATTGACAAAAGTGACAGAATCAGATAGAATGGTAAAGTATGTTTAGTAACTGATCACTTTATAGCCGGCTAAACGAATACAAAATCTATGAGGAGGTATTCATCGTGAAACGTACTTATCAACCAAGTAAACTTCGTCGTGCGCGCAAACACGGATTCCGTAACCGTATGTCAACTAAAAATGGTCGTCGCGTATTGGCAGCTCGTCGTCGTAAAGGACGCAACGTTTTGGCTGCCTAATCCAAACCACGGAGAAGGAAAGTCAGTAGGAACTCGAGTCTACTGGCTTTTATTGTGCTTAAAAATAGGGGCAAGAGTAGATGAACCCGGTGTCAAAGATAGAGTAGCTTGAAGCTAGGAAAGTAGATAGCGACTGCTAAAACAGTTCTAGAAATTGCTTTGCATTTCCTAATCAATCTGTTGCGTTTTTATTTCCTTTCGCTATAGATCTGTCTGGTAAAGGAAGGGCTTGTCATAAGCTATAGTAGATTGAAACGAGAATAGGACACCTCTACTTCTAAAACATCTCATTTTTAGGAGGGCTGGGTGGCTAACTTCCTTATAGAACTTTCAGTGAGATTCAGCGATGAAAAAAATGATAAAAGTGTCAGGATAAGTGTTGACTAATTTTATCAAAGTGGTATAATGTAGCTGTGATAGCTGTGATAGCTGTGATAGCTGTGATAGCTGTGATAGCTGTGATAGCTGTGATAGCTGTGATAGCTGTGATAGCTGTGATAGCTGTGATAGCTGTGATAGCTGTGATAGCTGTGATAGCTGTGATAGCTGTGATATTATAGTTGCTTGAGGCTTAAGGGTGACCTGGTCTCATCTCCTATCATTTACTCACTAGTAAGAATCACGGTGCTGTTTCTAGCTTCACTCTCTGAAGGAGTGGGAGTTGGGAAACTTATTTTTTATTATATCATTAGTCTTCTTAAGGAGGTAACATGGAAGATAAATCGAATTCACTCAGTAGGGTAAAGCGCCATCAACGCGAAAAAGTCTTGCGCTTCTCTATTCGTAAATATAGCTTTGGTGCAGCTTCTGTTGCGGTTGCGGCTCTTATGTTTATGGGGGCCAATGTCGTGAGTGCAGATAGCCCAAGCCAAAACACGTCGTCATCGACTACTGGTCTAGCTAGCCCGAAAGATGGGGAGCAGTCGTCTGAAGCAGGGCAGGCAAGGGATGAAAATCAAGCCGAAGTAGCCAGTGAGCCTTCAGCAAATAAAGAAGCTCAACCTGCTGAAGAGAAAGCTGCTACAGTTGATAGCAGCCGTTTGAGCAAGCTAGTGGAAGAGGTAAATGCTCTTCTTTCTACCGACTCGAAGCACGATCCTTCAGTTGTAAGTCCTATTAAGGAGCGACTTCAAAAAGGGAAAGAATTATTAGCCCGTGCTGATGCAGATCAAGGGGAGCTTGACAGTCTTGCTGAGGACTTGGAAAAGGACTTGGCAGTCTTATCAAGTTCTTCTAAAGAAGAAAGTCAGCCGCAGGGAAGTGAATCAGCGGATAAGAGTTCTTCTGCTGAAAGGAGCGACCATAAGGAGGAGGGTTCAGACAGGGCTGCTTCTGCATCTGTGCCAGAAGATAAACCTAAGAGTTCTAGAAGATCTAAGAGGGCTTTGGAACCTATCCCGAATACTGTTAACGAAGGTGCTTTGTCTGATGTCAGATACTTTGCTTCTGTTGACCCAAAGACTAACAGTGGTAAAAATACAAGAAATAATGATGAAGATTTTACTAGGGATAAGACAGTAATCCGTGCAAATTATAAGGAAGAAAATGGACAAAAATGGATGGTCTACGATGTCTTCTTTAATAACGATGGAAAGCGTATGGTGGAAAAATCATATCAGCAACAGTATTATTTCCAAGCTCCTTTTAATATCATGCATGATTCTAACACGGTAAAAGATTTGAGCTTCACTCGATACAAGAAAAGTGGTGGAAGAAGGCTTTCTGATGGGAATAGCGGATTCCAACAATATGGAAATGTAGCCTTCATCGATAAACAGTGGGAACAGAAGCCTTATATCTTTAACAATGATTATATCAGTTTGTATGATCCGTCTTCAGGAGTAAATAGAAATAATCAGCGTTGGGATGTATTCAAGCATAACCAAGAAGATTCTACCCTAAATACTCTTACAAAAGATAAAAGAGGTAATTATCCAAAACTATCATATTATTTGGGAATTAAGGTTGGAAATGAAAGTCTGGACTATGCTGTTCACATGCATGCGAAGATTAGACTTAAAGACGATGTGACTGAGGAGGAAGCAGCTAAATACGGTCGTGTCTATGCTGCTACGACAACATACGGAAAAACGACTCAGCAGTCATATATTATGGGAGCATTAGGTGCCAGGTTAGAAACGACCACAGAGGCAGAAACCTACCCTATCCAAGGTAGTTCACATACCAAAACGGTGGGAGATAGTCTTCCAAATACAGATAACCCTGTAGCTGATAAGTATGTCACTTCAAAAAGTGGTAAAGACTTCCCACCAAGAATGACTTGGAGCTGGCAAAATGATCGTAAACCAAGTACAGCTCAAGCTGGAGTCTTTACTTATAAAGTAATTGCCAGATATGGGGATAGTTCATCATCAGAAGATGCTAACTCAGGCTCAGACGGAACTGTTAAGCTTACAGTTAAACCTAAAAAACCGACTATTTCAGACTTTGAAAACAAGAAAGGTCTCACTGGACAAAAACTTACAGTGAATGTAGGAAGCGGAGTGCCAAAGGGTTCAACAGTTAACCTTTACGATGGAACTAAGCTGATTGGAACTGGAACAACTGATGGAGAGACTGCAACCGTTACAGTTACAGAAGCTCTACCAGGAAACCCTATTACAGCTGAAACAGTAGTTACTAATACTAATGGAACAGTGACTTCAGAACGAAGTGAGGCCGTAACACCGACAGAAGCACCAGACACACAAGCCCCAACCTTGACCATCACACCAGAAAACCAAACGGTAACAGAAGGTCAATGGGTAACATTTACAGTTACAGCAACAGATGATAAGAAGGCTAATCTGGATGTTAGTGATTTTATAGGCCAACCAAAATATGGTGACAGGTTTATTAAAGCGCAAGCATTTGTAAAATCAGAAGGAAGTACAGCTACTAAACAAATCAGGGAAATCACCCTTAAAGCCCTACCAGAAGATGTTGGTAAAACACAGACAATTACCTTCAGGGCTACTGATGATGCAGGGCACTCAGCAAAACCTGTGACCTTTACTTTCACTGTCACAGCTGCTGATAAGACGGGGCCAACCATTACAGCAGATGGAGCGACTGTTACCAAAAATGAAGCCATTCAGCCAATTCCGGTAAGTGCTCAAGATAATGCTGGTGGTGTTGGCTTGCGTGATAATAATCCAATAGAGGTAAGCAATTTACCACAAGGATTAAAATATGAAAATGGCAAGATTACAGGGACACCGACAGGAAATCCGGGTACATCTCGCGTCACTATTAAAGCCTATGATAAGAACGGAAATGTTACTACAGAGACAATTGATATTGTAGTACAAGCGCAAAAAGACAAGTATAATCCAGTAGGCGAACCCCTAACAGTAAACCAAGGACAAACCATTTCAGATGATGCAGTAAAAGCAAAAGTGAAAAACGTTGGTCCAGGAACACTAACAGTACAAAGTAAACCAACTTCAACAAACACAGCCGGTTCAGCTGGAAATGCAGTTGTAAAAGTTACTTATCCAGATGGATCAAGTGAAGAAGTGACAGTTCCAGTCACTGTAAAAGACGTAACAGGACCAACTATTACAGCAAATGGAGCGACTGTTACCAAAAATGAACCAATCAGTCCAATCAAAGTAACCGTGGCGGATAATGAAGGCGGACGAGGTTTACGTGAAAAAAATCCAGTAGAAGTAACAGGTTTACCAGCAGGCTTGACTTATAAGAATGGTCAAATTACAGGTACACCAACAGGAAATCCAGGCGCATTCAAAGTAACCATTAAAGCCTATGATAAAGATGGTGCAGTTACGACAAAAACAATCACCATTACTGTTCAGGATCAAGCAGCTAAGTACAATCCAAAAGGAAAAGACCAAACAGTTTCTAAAAATGCGGTTCCTGCAGCAGCGGATAGTATCAGTAACAAGCAAGACCTACCAACAAACACTAGCTATCGCTGGAAAAAAACTCCAGATACTAGCCAAGATGGAAAAACTGTATCTGCAGTGGTTGTTGTAAGCTATCCAGATGGATCAAGTGAAGAAGTACCAGTTAAGGTTAAGGTATCAGATTCTCTAGCCGGCACAGTCACAGCACCATCAGCAGTTAAGGAGAAAACACCAGTTACTCCAACTACAGTTGTAACAGCTAACAAACCAGGTTCAACTATTACAACAGACAAGCCAGTTAATGGATTGAAAGTTGACGGAGAAGGCAAGCTAACAGGTACACCAACTGTTACTGATTGGAAACCAGACGAAGAAGAACGTAAGATTACGATTCCAGTCAAAATTAAGAATGGTAAAGATGAAGTAACCGTCAGCGTTCCAGTAACTATCCAACGTGATACAGATGGCGATGGTATTCCAGATGTAACGGATCCAGATGATGACAACGATGGTATCTCAGATGCAGATGAAAAAGCAAATGGCACAGATCCAAAAGTTGCAAATTCTCTAGTAGCAACTATTGACTTGGTACA
>NZ_VMNC01000044.1:0-6665 GCF_013277505.1 Streptococcus sp. k-378
TTGATTTCATATTACTATTGTATAATGCTTTTTTATTTTAGTTTAGTATTAATCGATTGTTCTACTTTTTGCCTCCAAAACCTTGGAAAAGGCTTTCTTTTGTAATATACTTCACATATAAATACAAGAGAGCTCGTCACACTCGACTCTGTTGACACAAAATCAATCCAGTCCCGTTGTCCCTGTTCTCGGTCAATATAAAGGAGGATAGCTATGAAAGCTGTTGTTGTAAATCCAGAAAGCACTGGTGTTGCTGTTGAAGAAAAAGTACTCCGCCCACTTGAAACTGGGGAAGCACTTGTAGAAATTGAATACTGTGGTGTTTGCCACACTGACCTCCACGTTGCCCATGGCGACTTCGGTCAGGTACCAGGACGTGTCCTAGGTCACGAAGGTGTTGGTATCGTTAAAGAAATTGCCCCAGATGTGAAAAGCCTTAAAGTCGGTGACCGCGTCAGCGTTGCTTGGTTCTTTGAAGGATGTGGTACTTGCGAATACTGTACAACTGGTCGCGAAACCCTTTGCCGTACAGTAAAAAATGCTGGCTACTCAGTAGACGGTGGTATGGCTGAACAGTGTATCGTAACTGCTGACTATGCTGTCAAAGTTCCTGACGGACTTGATCCAGCCCAAGCTTCTTCTATCACATGTGCTGGCGTAACAACCTATAAAGCGATTAAAGAAGCAAAAGTTGAACCAGGTCAATGGGTTGTTCTTTACGGTGCTGGTGGACTTGGAAACCTCGCAGTTCAATATGCTAAAAAAGTATTTAATGCTCATGTCATCGCAGTTGATATCAACAATGACAAACTTGCCCTTGCAAAAGAAGTAGGTGCTGACATTGTGATTAACGGCCTAGAAGTTGATGATGTACCAGGACTCATCAGGGAAAAAACTGATGGAGGAGCTCATTCAGCTGTCGTAACTGCTGTATCTAAAGTTGCCTTCAACCAGGCTGTTGACTCCGTTCGTGCTGGTGGTCGCGTTGTCGCTGTCGGTCTTCCTTCTGAAATGATGGAACTCAGCATCGTTAAAACAGTCCTCGATGGAATCCAAGTCATCGGTTCTCTTGTCGGAACTCGTAAAGACTTGGAAGAAGCCTTCCAATTCGGTGCAGAAGGTTTAGTAGTTCCAGTTGTTCAAAAACGTCCAATAGAAGATGCCGTAGCCATTTTCGACGAAATGGAAAAAGGTCAAATCCAAGGACGTATGGTACTCGACTTCACCCACTAATCTAATAGAAACCTATTTTAAAAGTTGGAATGCGCTTCCAACTTTTTTATATTAAATTTTTAAATGTGGATTCAATATTACTCCTCAAAAAACTCAATATATCAACATCCAAAAGTAAAAGTTTTTTTAATTTTTTATGATAAATAGTTGCTTTTTACATGAAAACGGTTTATACTTAAACAGTCTTAAAGTTTTCTTAAATGAAAACTAAAACAAAAAAGGAGGAATGACAATAATGAGTATCGGAATCATTATTGCGAGCCACGGCGAATTTGCTGCGGGTATTCATCAGTCAGGATCTATGATCTTTGGTGAACAAGAAAAGGTTCAAGTTGTGACCTTTATGCCAAATGAAGGTCCTGATGATCTATACGCTAAGTTTAATAACGCTGTTGCTGCATTTGACGCAGAAGATGAGGTTCTAGTTTTGGCTGACCTTTGGAGTGGTTCTCCATTTAACCAAGCTAGTCGCGTGATGGGAGAAAATCCTGAGCGTAAGTTTGCCATCATCACAGGACTTAACTTACCGATGTTGATTCAAGCCTACACAGAGCGCCTCATGGACGCTGCTGCAGGTGTAGAAAAAGTCGCTGCGAATATCATTAAAGAAGCCAAAGATGGCATCAAAGCTCTTCCAGAAGAGCTAAATCCAGTTGAAGAAGTTGCAAGCGCTGCAGCTGCTCCAGTTGCCCAAGCTGCTATCCCAGAAGGAACTGTTATCGGAGACGGTAAATTGAAAATCAATCTTGCCCGTCTTGACACACGTCTACTTCACGGTCAGGTTGCAACTGCTTGGACTCCAGATTCAAAAGCAAATCGTATCATCGTTGCTTCAGATAACGTGGCTAAAGACGACCTTCGTAAAGAATTGATTAAACAAGCAGCTCCAGGTAATGTCAAGGCTAACGTGGTTCCAATTCAAAAACTGATTGAGATTTCAAAAGACCCACGTTTTGGAGAAACACATGCCCTTATCTTGTTTGAAACACCTCAAGATGCCCTTCGTGCCATCGAAGGTGGCGTGCCAATCAAAACTCTTAACGTTGGTTCTATGGCTCACTCAACAGGTAAAACATTGGTCAATACCGTTTTGTCTATGGACAAAGAAGATGTTGCTACATTTGAAAAAATGCGTGACTTGGGTGTTGAATTTGATGTCCGTAAAGTACCAAATGATTCTAAAAAAGATTTGTTTGACTTGATTAACAAAGCCAATGTCAAATAAGCCATTATTTATGAAAGGATTTTAAACATGTCTATTATTTCTATGGTTTTAGTAGTCGTTGTAGCCTTCTTTGCAGGTCTTGAAGGCATCCTCGACCAGTTCCAATTTCACCAACCACTTGTAGCCTGTACCCTTATTGGGCTTGTAACAGGTCACTTGGAAGCAGGGATTATCCTCGGTGGATCGCTTCAAATGATTGCCCTTGGTTGGTCAAATATCGGTGCTGCTATCGCTCCTGATGCTGCACTTGCTTCTGTCGCTGCTGCCATTATCATGGTTCTTGGTGGTGACTTTACTAAGACAGGTATCGGTGTTGCTCAAGCGGTTGCTATCCCTCTTGCCGTTGCTGGTCTATTCTTAACTATGATTGTTCGTACAATCTCAGTTGGTTTGGTTCATACTGCAGATGCTGCCGCTAAAAAAGGTGACTTCGGCGCTGTGGAGCGTGCGCATTTCATCGCGCTACTTTTCCAAGGACTTCGTATCGCGCTTCCTGCAGCTCTTCTCCTTATGGTACCAACTGAAACTGTACAAAGTATCCTTAGTGCCATGCCAGACTGGCTCAAAGATGGTATGGCTATCGGTGGTGGTATGGTCGTTGCCGTTGGTTACGCCATGGTTATCAACATGATGGCAACTCGTGAAGTATGGCCATTCTTCGCTCTTGGTTTCGTTCTCGCTGCTGTGTCAGATATTACTCTAATCGGATTCGGTGCTATCGGTGTTGCTATCGCTCTTATCTACCTTCACCTTTCTAAAACTGGTGGAAATGGTGGCGGAGGAGCCGCAACTTCTAACGACCCAATCGGCGATATCCTAGAAGACTACTAAGATAAGAAAGGACTGAAAACATCATGACTGAAAAACTTCAATTAACTAAATCAGATCGTAAAAAAGTTTGGTGGCGTTCAACCTTCTTACAAGGGTCTTGGAACTTTGAACGGATGCAAAACTTGGGCTGGGCTTATACACTCATTCCAGCTATCAAAAAACTCTATACTAAAAAAGAAGATCAAATCGCTGCTCTTGAGCGTCACCTTGAGTTCTTCAACACTCATCCATACGTAGCTGCTCCAGTCATGGGGGTTACTCTTGCGCTTGAAGAAGAACGTGCTAACGGTGTGGAAATCGATGACGCTGCTATCCAAGGGGTTAAAATCGGTATGATGGGACCTCTTGCTGGTATCGGTGACCCAGTATTCTGGTTTACAGTACGCCCAATCCTTGGATCTCTCGGTGCTTCACTTGCCCTTACTGGCAATATCTTGGGTCCGCTCCTCTTCTTTGTTGCATGGAACTTGATTCGTATGTCATTCTTGTGGTATGTTCAAGAGATTGGATACAAGGCTGGATCAGAAATCACGAAAGATATGTCTGGCGGTATCCTTCAAGACATCACTAAAGGAGCTTCTATCCTTGGTATGTTCATTCTTGCTGTCCTTGTTCAACGCTGGGTAAATATTAAATTTGCTTTCGATGTTTCTAAAGTTCAACTAGATGAAAAAGCTTATATCCATTGGGATAAATTGCCAGAAGGGTCTAAAGGTATCCAAGAAGCATTCGCACAAGTAGGACAAGGATTATCTCAAACACCTGAAAAAGTTACTACTTTCCAACAAAACTTGGATATGTTGATTCCTGGACTATCAGGACTACTCCTTACTTTACTTTGCATGTACTTGCTTAAGAAAAAAGTATCTCCAATCACTATTATCCTTGCCCTCTTCGCAGTGGGTATTGTGGCACATGTTCTTCACATCATGTAATCAAGCAACTAAAAAGGAACCAGGTTCTAAAATCTGATTCCTTTTTTCTAGGCTTTTATACTCAATGAAAATCAAAGAGCAAACTAGGAAGCGAGCCGCAGGCTGTACTTGAGTACGGCAAGGCGAAGCTGACGTGGTTTGAATTTGATTTTCGAAGAGTATTATTCTGCCAAGGCTCCCATTGGATCCCAAGGTGCAAGCACAATTGGTTCTGCTTCATAGGCAGCTTGTTCTTCTGCTGTCAGCAATTCCTTACGAACAACGATTTGGTATGTGTATTCGTCCATCCAAGCGTCTGAGGCAACAAAGTAACCATCTGTACCGACCTTGTCTCCCCATGAGTTTTCAACCTTCCACTTGGTTGATTTACCATTTTCGTCCAAGTCAACACCTGTCAAGACCATGGCGTGGGTCATCAAGCTTTCGCTATAGTCCAAACGTCCAGCCTTGTCTTGAGTAAGTTTAATGTCCATGCTTGATTCAAAGTCATAAACATCTGTCGCAAGGATTCCAGCTTTGCGGTTGCTGAGCTGGCCAACATCAGAACCAAACCAAACAGTCTCACCTGCTTGCATTTGGGCAATCGCCAATTCTTTCAAGCGCTCCATTGGAACGTTGATGTAACGAACCGCACGGCTACCAACGACATTTCCCAACATCTCAACTGTGTAAGATTTACCGTATGGTTTATCAGCAGTTGGAGCATTGATAACAGAAACGTAGTCTTCTAAAGGAAGATTGACATATTTCTTGTAAAATTCCTGTGGAGTAATACCTTTTTCGCTTTGGTAGTTATTATCCTTATCACGATAAGCAAAGTCAAATTTACGTGGTGGTAGTCCTAGTGACATGGCAAGGAAGTTAAAGATCTCTTGCAAGAGGTCTTCTTTCTTAGCTTGAACAGTCGCTTGGTCTGCGCCAGAAGCTAGTAAGTCACGCAAGATTTGAGCATCTTGGCGCAGCAATTTGTTAAGGATTGCATTTAGCTCACGGCTGCTACTAGATGAAACAGACTCAGGATAAACTGACTTAGGCACGACACCGTATTTTTCAAAGAGGGAAACGACCATATCCCATTGACCACCATCTTGTTGTGGTATTTGGAGTAAGAAGCTAACCTTACGGCTCGTCAATTCTTGGTCTGCAGTCGCAATGACTTGCTCCAAGAACCAGTTTGATTTCTCATACTTGTCCCAGAAGAAAGTGTGGGCTTGTGACAACTCAAAGTTCTCCAATTTGTATTGCGAGATGAGTTTGTGGCGAAAAGTGTTGAGAGCCGCAAACATCCAGCAACGACCAGACGCTTTCTGGTTAGTGACCTTGTCCTTGGTTAAATCCAATGAGAAAACAGGTGTGTTGTCTACATGGCTTTGGCGACGTTCCAGAGCTGCAAAAATTCCGTTGTGGCTAGCAGCATTTTCAATCGCTTGGTATTTTACATTTGCTTCATAGTTGGCAAATAGTTTATCAGTAAATGATTCTTGAATCGCGTTCATAGATTCCTCCTTTTATTCTACAGTCTATTATAACTCTTTTCACAAAGGAAGCAACTAAAAAACATAAAAGGCAAGGACATTCTTCCTCACCTTTTTCAAATATAAATCAAATTAAGCAATACTAGCAAGGAGAATTTCTAATTCTTCCTTGGTCAAGCGACGCCATTCCCCTCGTTCCAGGTTCTCATCTAATACTAAAGTTCCCATAGTCAATCGTTGCAAGTCCACCACTTCCTTGCCACAGTAGCCCACCATACGCTTGACCTGATGAAACTTTCCTTCTGCAATAGTCACACGGATTTGGCTCTGATTCTTTTCTGCATCTGTGGAAAGAATCTCCAGTCTAGCGGGTTGACAAGTAAAGTCTTTGAGAGGAATACCCTTGGCAAATATCTCCACATCTTCTTGTGTCATAATTCCCTTGACCTGAGCCAGATAGGTCTTATCCACATGACGCTTGGGTGAAAGAAGAGCATGGGCAAGCTGACCGTCATTGGTCAGGAGCAGGAGTCCATGCGTATCGATATCCAAGCGCCCTACTGGGAAAACTTCCTTGCTCCGAGCAATATCATCCAACAAGTCCAGAACGGTTCTGTGCTTGGGATCCTCAGTCGCTGAGATAACTCCTTGGGGCTTGTTCATCATATAGTAGACAAACTCTTCATACTCCAACACTTGCCCATCAAAGCGAATCTCATCTCTTTCTTCATCAATCTGCAATTTAGCTGATTTTTCTTTTTTACCATTTACAGTCACGCGCCCAGCCTTGAGCAAGTTTTTGACCTCAGTCCGACTTCCCACCGCACAGGCAACTAAAAATTTATCTAATCTCATAGAACTATTATATCATATCAAAAGGAGGCTAGTACAATGACCAACCTCCTTTTCGTTTCATACTCTTCAAAAATCTCTTCAAACCGCGTCAACGTCGCCTTGCCGTATATA
>NZ_VMNC01000044.1:6681-45188 GCF_013277505.1 Streptococcus sp. k-378
TTTGATTTTCATTGAGTATCAGATTTAAGAAATTAACTTCCTCGTCTCCAGAAAATTGCTAAGACAATCATGGAACCTAAAACAGCTGGGATAATAGCTGTTCCTGATAAAACTGGCCCCCAAGTTCCAAAGAGCAAGTGACCTAGAAAGGCTCCGATCCAACCGAGAAACATTTTTCCAAAACATCCCATTCGCTCTCCACGATTGGTCAGAGTACCTGCTAAAAATCCCACTAGGAGACCAACGAACATACTTCCTAACATATTATCTCCTTAATTTGCCCAATTCCCATTACGGAAAAGAGGTACTCGCGTTCCATCCTCACGAATACCATCGATATCCATTTGGTTAGAACCAATCATAAAGTCTACGTGAACATCTGAACGGTTAAGCCCTGCAGCTTCAAGCTCCTCTTCGCTCATCTCCGCTCCACCAACAACGCTAGTTGCATAGGCTGCACCGATAGCCAAGTGGTTTGACGCATTTTCATCGAAAAGGGTGTTAAAGAAGGTAATGCCTGACTGAGAAATTGGACTTGGATCTGGTACCAAGGCACATTCACCCAAGGCACGCGCACCCGCATTTTCAAAGACAAGGTCTTTCATAACCTGATCACCCTTCTCAGCAGTGATATCTACGATTTGTCCATCCTTAAAGGTCACCTTAATGCCTTCAATGATATTTCCGTTGTAGCTAAGCGGTTTTGTAGAAGTGACATAACCATCTGCACGACGGAAGTCAGGCGCTGTGAAGACCTCTTCTGTCGGCATATTTGGCAAGAATTCTTCGCCCTGTGCATTAACAGCACCAGCTGATTCCCAAACGTGGTTCTTTGGCAAACCAAGTGTTAAATCTGTTCCTGGCGCTGTGTAGTGAAGGGCTGAAAATTGTTCTTTATTAAGCATATCTGCCTTGCTCTTGAGGATAGCTGCATGCTCTTCCCAGGCCTTAACAGGATCTGCTTCGTAGACTCGGCAAGTTTTGAAGATTTGGTCCCAAAGGAGATCGACTGCTTCTTCATCGCTCGCAGCATTTGGAAATACCTTCTTAGCCCACTCAAGCCCAGCAGCGGCTGCTACAGTCCAGCTAACCTTGTTGGATTGGGTTGCGATACGCATTGGCTTCATAGCAAGTCCCATAGCTTTAGCAGAAGCTGAAAGCTTGTCAGCGTCCACTCCGTTCAAGGCACCTGGATCAGATGAGCGAACTCCAAGACGGCTAGCCTTGTTCTCCAAGAGATAGTTCATCTCAGCAATCTTGTATTCTGACACATTGTCCAGACGCTCCATCGGAGCATGGAGGAATTTCTCACGGTTGATGACATCATCTGTCCACTGAACGATCACCTCATGTGCACCCAAAGCATAAGCTTCTTTGACGATTAAGTGAGCCAACTCACGTTGCTCCACATCGATAGAGAGAGCCAAAGTGTGACCAGGTTGCACGTTAATTCCGTTCGCAACCAACAATTTCGCATATTTTTCTAGATTTTCTTTAAAATTTGGTAAAACCATGTAATTTCTCTTTTCTATTTTTATTTTTCTTTCACAGCAGAGAATAATCCTGCTAAAGCAATGACACCTGACAAAAGTGCTGTTGATAGAAGAATTGTCTGATCAGCAAGTTCTAATTGATATTCAAATACTTTCTCAGCTGGCTTGTCTTCCGCAAAAATTCTTAGTTTTATGAAATGTCCTTTCTTATTCTTCATGCTCCCCTAGGTAGAGGCGTCGTGCCTCTGTACTATTTGTGAGGATATCTATATAGGTTTCATAGTCATCAGGTAGAGGCTTTTCTAAAAAGATATCTTGTTCTGGATTTATATTTTTTCCATAAAGAAAGCAAAGATAGAGACGTTCGTTGAGTGTTGGAAATACTTCAATAGACATAAGTTCAGCCTGACCTACCCGATCCCAATCCTGTTCTTTGATATCTGATATGATATAGGTTTGGAAGAGTCCCATAAGTGGATTATCTTCTGGTAGTCCACTGTCTTTATCCGCCAGGACCAAAGAACAACGTCTACCAAAACCAACAAGTTGGCGCTCCCTTCCCTTTACCGAAACAGTAATAGGATGCCCTCCAATATGGCTATAAATCCATTCTTTAGGCAGTTCATAATTTAACAGGGGGGGTAACTTCTTTGACAATCGCTACAGGACTATAGCGTAGAAACTGGCGAGTAACAGCCTTACAAAAGAGGATATCCTCCTCTTTCAAGGTCACTCCCTTCCAATTATTTTCCTCGTTAAAATGGTTGAAAAATACCAGATAGGGATCACGCACCATTTGTGCTAATACGTAAACGCCATTTCGCAAACTTATGGAAATAACTTTCCCTGGTTTCCAGGGTGTTGCTCTTTTTTCTTTTCCATCATGATACAACCTCAAACCTACACAAGACATTTCAAACTATTAAAACAACTCATCAAACAAACTCAACTGGTTATCCTCTGGCATATTGCCGAGAATCCCCATCTCATCCATCTTTTCAACCAAGGTTGATGAGAGCCCTCCACGCTTGCGTAGTTCTGTTTTAGAGAGGAATTCTCCCTCTTCACGCGCTCGCACCAACTGCTTAGCAACGTTCTCTCCCAGACCATCCATTGCTACAAATGGCGGGATGAGGGTATCCCCATCGATAAGGAACTCTGTCGCCTGACTACGGTAGAGATCGAGTTTGCCAAACTTGAAACCACGTTCCCACATCTCATTGACAATCTCAAGAGTGGTATAGAGGTCAATTTCCACATTAGAAGCTTCATTGTTCTTCCGTTTTTCAGAGATTTCTTCCATTCTGCGTTTGATGGCATCCAAGCCCGCACCCATAGTCTTAATATCAAAGGCTTTAGCACGGATTGAGAAGTAAGCACAGTAATAATAAATGGGATGATGAACCTTGAAGTAAGCTACACGCAAGGCCATCATAACGTAGGCTGCCGCATGGGCTTTAGGGAACATGTACTTAATTTTCCCACAGGATTCGATATACCACTCTGGCACCTTATTGGCCTTCATGGCTTCGATGTAGCCATTTCGCTCCTCTTCGGAAATCTTGAGCCACAAGCCCTTACGTACCCGTTCCATAATGGTAAAGGCCATCTTAGGTTCGAGACCAGCATGCATGAGATAAACCATGATGTCGTCCCGACAACCGATAACGGTTGATAGGTCCGCTATTCCTTGCTTAATCAGATCTTGGGCATTGCCCAGCCAAACGTCGGTACCGTGGGACAGTCCAGACAATTGAAGCAATTCTGCAAAAGTCGTCGGATGGGTTTCATCGACCATCCCTCGAACAAAGTTGGTTCCAAATTCTGGAATTCCCAACATCCCAGTTGGTGTTCCGATTTGTTCAGGTGTTACCCCTAGCACATCTGTCCCTGAAAAGAGGGCCATCACGCCTTCATCATCCATAGGTATTTCATTAGGATCAATCCCAGACAAGTCCTGGAGTTTTCGAATCATGGTAGGATCATCATGTCCCAGTACATCAAGTTTAAGGACGTTCTCATCAATATCGTGGAAGTTAAAGTGAGTGGTCTGCCATTCAGCCGTCACGTCATCCGCTGGATACTGGACAGGCGTAAAGTCGTAGACATCCATGTAGTTAGGAATAACAACGATTCCCCCTGGGTGTTGTCCTGTCGTTCGCTTGACACCAGCCGCCCCTTGGGCGAGACGCTCCACCTCTGCATCACGATAAAACTTCCCGTAATCTCGCTCATAGCCCTTTACAAAGCCATAAGCAGTTTTAGCAGCTACCGTACCAACCGTTCCTGCACGGAAGGCATATTCTTCACCAAAGATATCACGCACATCCAAGTGGGCGCTAGGCTGGTCTTCTCCCGAGAAGTTCAAGTCAATATCGGGAACCTTGTCTCCATCAAAACCAAGGAAGGTCTCGAAAGGAATATCTTGCCCATTTTTACTGAGTTTGTGACCACAGTTTGGACAGTCCTTATTGGGCATATCAAATCCTGAACCATAAGAACCGTCTGTGATAAACTCGCTATACTGACACTGACCACAGACATAGTGAGGAGAGAGAGGATTGACCTCCGTAATCCCAATCATAGTCGCAACGAAACTGGAACCGACAGATCCACGAGAACCAACCAAGTAACCCCGTTCATTGGAACGTTGCACCAGCATCTGCGATGCCAGATAAATCACAGCAAATCCATTCCCCAAAATAGAGGTTAGTTCTTTTTCAATCCGCAAATCGACAATATCTGGCAGTGGATTTCCATAAATCTCAAAAGCTTTCTTGTAGGTCAATTCAGCGACCGTTTCTTCAGCCTTGTCAATGAAAGGCGTGTACAAGTCACCCTTAACGACCTCAACAGGTTCAAAGATTTCTGCCAAGGCATTGGGATTTTCAATTACCAGTTTACGAGCCAGTTCCTCTCCCAAGAATGCAAATTCATCCAACATCTCATTGGTCGTTCTAAAATGGGCTTTTGGCAGAGGAGCTGGTTGGGCATGTTCACCATGACCGATAGTTCGGTTAATCATCGCACCCTGTCCCAAACTACGGACGATAATTTCACGGTAAATCTCTTCTTCTGGTTCGATATAGTGGACATTTCCGGTAGCCAGAACAGGCTTGCTAAGACGTTCTCCAACCTCTATCAAACTTTTGATAATGGTCTGGAGTTCTTCCATATCCTTGACCTGCTCCTTGGCAATCAAGGGAGCATAGATAGCTGGTGGCATGACCTCGATAAAGTCATAATACTTGGCCACCTCAACCGCCGCATCTACACCTTGAGAAACGACCGCATCAAAAACTTCGCCTTCTGCACAAGCTGATCCTAAAATCAAGCCCTCCCGATGGGCATCTAGAACCGTTCTCGGAATCCGTGGTACCCCTTCAAAGTACTTGGTATTAGACAAGGAAACCAGCTTAAAGATATTTTTTAGCCCTACTTGATTCTTGACATAGATGGTCGCATGTTTAATCCGAGCTTTTTTATAAGAATCTGGACTAATCAAATCAATATTGAGTCTAGCTAGATCGATCACACCATGTTTTTCTGCTACCTCTTTGATAAAAATAAAGAGCAGACGACCAGTCGCTTCCGCATCGTAGTTGGCCATGTGGTGATGTTCTAGGGCCACACCAAAACGCTTGGTCAAAGGTCCCAAACCATGACGTTTATACTCAGGATAGAGATTTCTAGCAAACTCAAGTGTATCAATAACCGGCTGACTAATCCTTGGAAGACCATGACGCTCATAGTTGGCATTCATAAAGCCAACGTCAAAGGTCGCATTGTGGGCAACTAGGACCGTATCTTTACAAAATTCTTGGAATTCTTGCAAAACTTGTTCCAGTGGCTTGGCATTTTTGACATGGTCATCTGTAATTCCAGTTAACTCAGTAGTAAAGGCTGACAAGGGATGCCCAGGATTGATAAATTCATCAAATTCAGCAATGACATTCCCCTTATACATCTTAGAGGCCGCAACCTGAATCAAATCATTATAGATAGCTGATAACCCCGTCGTTTCCACGTCAAAGACCATATAGGTTGCTTCCGACAAGTCCATCTCCACTTCGTTATAGACGATAGGGACACGGTCCTCCACGATGTTGGCTTCCATTCCATAGATTAGCTGGATTCCCGCTTTTTTGGCCGCCTTATAGCCGTGTGGGAAGGACTGGACATTTCCATGGTCTGTGATGGCAACCGCCTTGTGTCCCCACTTAGCAGCTGTCGCAACGATCTCTTCTACCTCGGGTAGAGCATCCATGGTCGACATATTAGTATGAGCATGAAACTCAACCCGACGCTCACCTTCTGGCATCAAATCCTTCCGCTCATAGTGAACAACTTCCTGTACATCCTGCACATTCATTGTCAAATCGCGTGTGAAGTTATTCATCTCCACATTCCCACGAACTCGGAGCCAAGAATTTTTCTTAATTAGATCAAATTTCTGAGCCTCTTCCTCGTTCTTAACCCACTTTTGCATCGAAAAACTGGAAGTGTAGTCTGTCATTTTAAAATTGATTAAAACACGACCTGTTCTGGTCACTTTTTGCTCCACATCAAACACAACCCCTTCAAAGACCAGACGATTTTCCTCCGTCGTGACTTCAATCATAGGAGTAATCTCCGCCTTATCCAGCTTGGGTTTAGCTGCAGCTTTTTTCGCTTGAAAATCAAAGGCTGGTTTCTCTTCTGCTGAAGGAGGTGCCATCTGTTCTAGCTGTTCCATAGCACGAATCGCTTCCTCATTGGCAGCTTGAACAATCTGCTCATTTTCAGCATGAAAGGCCTCTTCCTGCTCTTGGGTCAGCACATCATTTTTCTCTACTTGACAATTAAAAGCTGGAAAACCAAACTTTTCAAGTTGTTTGGCTAAATTAGGAAGGTGATTTTTCTTAAAATGTTCCTTATCAATCGCCTCAGAGCCTTCAATAAATAGCTGATTGCCCTCCGCACGAACTTGCAAATTTTGATAAAGGGACTTAAAACCTTGACTAGCACATGGACCTTCAGAGAAAGCCTCCCTATAGTAGGACTGCAAGAGCTGATTTGAAAATTCTTGAGACCGAGCCTTGATTTCGAAAACAGCTTTATTGCCTGTCTTAGAAAATTCTTCACTCAGCCCTTTTTTTAATTCTAAAAAGATTTCAATCGGTAAAATATTAGAAAATATGAAATGAAACTCCCATACCTTACTAATTTTATGAACTACAACTCGCTCAATATCAGCCTGTGATAAAGCAGGAGCCTGTCTCATTTCAGCAGGCATCCCCAATTGATTCATCAAAATTTCAAAACTGTTTGACATTCATTTTCCTCACATTATTCTCCTACTATTTTACCATATTTAGAGGTATTTTCTAAAGACAAAAGGAAGCCACTAAATGACTTCCTTCTAGAGTGAGGACAGATTAGTCTTCACCTTTGTTTTTCTTAATGATTTCTTCTTGTACTGACTTAGGTACATCTTCGTAGTGGTCAAATACCATCATGAATGTACCACGTCCTTGAGATGCAGAACGAAGAACTGTTGCGTAACCGAACATTTCAGCAAGTGGAACGTAAGCACGAACGATTTGGCTGTTACCATGTGCTTCCATACCATCTACACGTCCACGACGAGCAGTTACGTGACCCATAACATCACCGAGGTTTTCTTCTGGAACAGTGATAGTTACAAGCATCATTGGCTCAAGGATAGCTGGTTGTGCTGATTTAGCAGCTTCTTTAAGGGCAAGTGAAGCCGCGATCTTGAAGGCAGTTTCAGATGAGTCGACATCGTGGTATGAACCATCGTAAAGTTTAGCTTTAACGTCAACCATTGGGTAACCTGCAAGAACACCGTTAGCCATAGATTCTACCAAACCTTTTTCAACCGCTGGGATAAATTCACGAGGAACCACACCACCGACGATTGCGTTTTCGAATTCGAATCCTTTACCTTCTTCGTTTGGAGTAAATTCAATCCATACATCACCGAATTGACCTTTACCACCAGACTGACGTTTGAAGAATCCACGTGCTTGAGTAGAAGCGCGGAATGTTTCACGGTAAGATACTTGAGGAGCACCTACGTTCGCTTCAACTTTGAACTCACGACGCATACGGTCAACAAGGACGTCAAGGTGAAGCTCACCCATACCAGAAATAACTGTTTCACCAGTTTCAACGTTTGTTTCAACGCGGAATGTTGGATCTTCTTCAGCCAATTTTTGAAGGGCGATACCCATCTTGTCTTGGTCAGCTTTAGATTTTGGCTCAACCATCAATTGGATAACTGGTTCTGGAACATTGATTGACTCAAGGATGATTTTAGCTTTTTCATCTGTCAATGAGTCACCAGTTGTAGTATCTTTCAAACCAACGGCAGCAGCGATATCACCTGAGTAAACAGTGTCGATTTCTTGACGGCTGTTAGCGTGCATTTGAAGGATACGTCCGATACGTTCACGTTTACCTTTAGAAGTATTCAATACGTATGAACCTGATTGAAGAACACCTGAGTAAACACGGAAGAATGTCAAACGACCTACGAATGGGTCAGTCATGATCTTGAAGGCAAGAGCTGCAAATGGCTCTTCGTCAGATGCTGGACGAGTTTCTTCAGCGTCTGTATCTGGGTTAATACCTTTGATTGCTGGGATGTCAAGTGGGCTTGGAAGGTAGTCGATAACCGCATCAAGCATCAATTGAACACCTTTGTTTTTGAAGGCTGAACCACACAATACTGGGAAGAATTCAACGTTGATAGTCGCTTTACGGATACCAGCTTTCAATTCTTCGTTAGTGATTTCTTCACCTTCGAGGTATTTCATCATCAATTCTTCGTCAGTTTCAGCAACTGCTTCAATCAATTTTTCACGGTATTCTTGAGCTTGTTCAAGGTATTCAGCTGGAATATCTTCTTCAAGGATATCTGTACCAAGGTCGTTCGTATAGATTTCAGCTTTCATCTTAATCAAGTCGATGATACCACGGAAGTCATCTTCAGAACCGATTGGCAATTGGATTGGGTGTGCATTTGCTTGAAGACGATCGTGAAGTGTGCTTACAGAGTAAAGGAAGTCAGCACCGATTTTGTCCATTTTGTTGGCAAATACGATACGTGGAACTCCATACTCAGTTGCTTGACGCCAAACTGTTTCAGTTTGAGGCTCAACACCTGATTGTGAGTCAAGAACGGTAACCGCACCATCCAATACACGAAGAGAACGTTGTACTTCGATTGTGAAGTCCACGTGTCCTGGTGTGTCGATGATATTTACGCGGTGGTTGTTCCATTGAGCTGTTGTTGCAGCAGATGTGATCGTGATACCACGTTCTTGCTCTTGCTCCATCCAGTCCATTTGTGACGCACCTTCGTGAGTTTCACCGATTTTGTGGATTTTACCAGTGTAGTAAAGAATACGCTCAGTAGTTGTTGTTTTACCGGCATCGACGTGAGCCATGATACCGATATTACGAGTTTTTTCAAGTGAAAATTCGCGTGCCATGAGGTTTGTTTCTCCTATTTATTTTTGATTTCTATTCTATTATAACACGATTTTAATAAAAACGGATAGGCAGGACCTACCCGTTCTCAATGTTTTCATGCTATTGTTGGTTTCAACTTGTAGATTTACAGGTTGAATTGAACTCGGGCTAAAGTTAATTAGCCGATTTGAGCCGAAACGGGATGCTGTGTGAAAAAGATAAACTTCCTTGTATTCGTCGAATACTGCGTCAGTTTCCTATTTTCACCTTGCATCCTTACCGTTCCTAGCATCATGATATAGTTGAGCTCAAGCTAAAAGTCTGGAGAAAAAGATGAATCTCATTGGTTGCAATCGCAACCTGCTTCGATTCCCTATTTTCTCTGGGACTTTCTTAACGCTTTCGCATCCTATCTTACCAACGGAAGTGTGCGAATGCACGGTTAGCTTCAGCCATACGGTGAGTGTCTTCACGTTTCTTAACTGCTGCACCAGTGTTGTTAGCAGCATCCAAGATTTCTTTTGCAAGACGGTCTTGCATTGTGTGTTCACCACGAAGACGAGCGATTGTTACCAACCAACGAAGTCCAAGTGTTGTACGACGTTCTGGACGAACTTCAACTGGGACTTGGTAATTAGAACCACCAACACGGCGTGCACGTACTTCAAGTACAGGCATGATGTTTTCCATAGCTGTTTCAAATACTTCAAGTGCATCGTTGCCAGTAGCTTCTTTGATTTGCTCAAAAGCACCGTAAACGATTGAAGCAGCTGTACCACGTTTACCGTCAAGCATAACGCGGTTGATAAGACGAGTAACTAGTTGTGAATTGTAAAGCGGATCTGGCAATACGTCACGTTTTGGAGCTCTATTTTTACGACTCATTTCTCTTTATCCCCTTTCCTTATGCTTTTGGACGTTTAGTACCGTATTTAGAACGGCCTTGTTTACGATCGTTAACACCTGCAGTATCAAGTGCACCACGGACGATATGGTAACGTACCCCTGGAAGGTCTTTTACACGTCCACCACGAAGAAGAACCACGCTGTGTTCTTGCAAGTTGTGTCCGATACCTGGGATGTAGGCAGTAACTTCGATAAGGTTGCTCAAACGTACACGAGCGAATTTACGAAGGGCTGAGTTAGGTTTTTTAGGTGTCATTGTTCCAACACGAGTTGCAACACCACGTTTTTGTGGTGAAGAAACGTTTGTTTGAACTTTTTTATGACTGTTGTAACCAACGTTCAAAGCTGGTGATTTAGATTTTTCTACTTTTGATTTACGCGGTTTGCGAACCAATTGGTTAATTGTAGGCATCTACATTCTCCTGTGTTTTTTTATTTTTGGTGATGATACACTTGGTGACAGCTATCATCTGTGTGTACTTTTGCAACATTTGTCAGCACGTCCCTGTACACTCTTGAGAGACCAAAAGTAAAAAGTACCGTCTATTATTGTAACACAATTTCCGCTTCATTGTCAAGATATTTTTCTTTTTTATTGTTAATCTTTTCCTAAGCTAACTTCTCAAAGTAACTTCCATTTGCCTGACCAAAGTGGAAATTAGTCTAAAACGGATTTTTATAGTGGAATTAAGTATGAGACTTTTCCGTTCCATCGTTGAGAATATGGGAAAAGGCCCGTCAACGATTTCGAAGGAAATCAAGCGCAATCGCATCATGCATCCAACATCCGTCAAATCTGATTACACGGATTGCCCACTACTCGACAAAGCTCCTGATATCTGTAACAACGCGTTTTTCTCTTACTAAAAGCTAGGTTGTGGAAAACTGGAAGTTAGTTTTATATTGAATTGAAATAAGACATGAACAAATCTATTGGGAAAGTCAACTTAATTTCTAGAAATGTTTTAATAGCAACAACGTACTATTCTAGTTTCAAGCTACTATAGAAGTTCCTCTTTTCATCTTTTCATTCTCTCAAAAGTCAATCATAAAAGAGGAGGAATCGAAGTTCCTCCTCTTCACTGTTTACTATCGAATCAAGTAAATCAAATCGTTACTCATTCACAATTTTTTCATCAACTTTAGGGTTTAGAGTTGTTCCCCAATGTGTAATTGTACGCTGTTGTACTAGTGGTAAGTCTGTGCGGTTGTAAACTGTACGCCATGGTTCCCATACAAGACCTGTCTTTTCTTGAACCTTGATACGAAGATTACGGACATTTCCTCTAAATTGAATCTCTGTTTGGAAGCCTGAAGTTCTGTTTTTTCCGTTATCTTCCCATTGACGTGAACGGATTTCTGGATTTCCTTGTTCATCATATGTAATTTCATCCCAATAAATGTAGTAACGCGCAACATAAGCACCCTTATGATGAAGTTTCAAGAAACCATTTTTGTAAGAAGTAACCTTCGTTTCGATATAGTCTGTACTATTTTGTAAAGTTGCTTGGGCATTATCTTTTAGGAAGGCAGTCTTATATGAGATTGGCACAGCTGGACTTTGAGCGCTAAAGTTAGCTCCTTCTCTGATGAGTTCCTTCAAGTTTTCGACTGTTCCTGTGACAACTTTGGCAGCACCGCTAGCATTACCTCCTACAATTACTGCTGTTACAGAAGTATTCTTCAATAGACGGCTCCATTCAGAATTTGGAGCAATTGTTGCACCTTTGATAACCGCATTAATAGCTGCTTTTAATTCAGTAGACTTACTTGTTGACTCAAACTTAACATAGATTTGACGTCCGTAAGAAACGTTTGATACATATACAGGTGGAGTTTGTGAATCAACGCCTCTTTGTTTTAAATCTTCAGGTGTCACACTCTTGT
This sequence comes from Streptococcus sp. k-378, assembly GCF_013277505.1. Lineage (NCBI taxonomy): Bacteria > Bacillati > Bacillota > Bacilli > Lactobacillales > Streptococcaceae > Streptococcus > Streptococcus sp. k-378. The sequence continues at coordinate 18,447 of NZ_VMNC01000044.1, forward strand.
CAAATACAGCTGCTGGATTGGTCGGTGCATCAAATGTCGCTGTATAGTAAATTTGTTTAAAGTTTACAACTTCAATTTGCTTTTCACCCTTTTGCACAGCCTCAAAGTCAATCTTGAGCGGTGCGCCTGCTTTTTCAAAGTCTGCACCAAATTTTGCTTTCAATTGGTTCATGCTATAGGCTGTAGTTGATTCATACTGAACACGGGCAGGAACGGAATGGCTAGATGAGTAATTCTTTGTCCATCTTTCAACCAAGGTATTCATCGCAGACTGCATACCACTAGTTGTAGGATCTGCTTCAATTCGGCTGTCAGACTGAATCATACCAGGTAAATCGACGCTGACTGTCCCCTTTGCACGGGCAAGACTAATCAATTCTGGCTGATTTTCTAGCAGATTTTGGTTGGCTTTATACAAGCCACCTAGGAAGACATTTTGATTTCCATTGATGGAAACATCTGCTGTGCCTGTAGAGAGGGTTTTCTTGATTTTTTCTACAACGACAAACTCTCCATTTTGTTCCTTAGCACTTGTGTTGTAGCGATTTTCTAAGGTTTCTCCCTTGCGAGTTAAAATATCCAAAGGATTATAAGTTAAACCAAAAAGGTAGTCTTTCAATGCTGATGTTTGATTTACTACTGGTGCGGTTCTGTCCTGTCCAACTTGAGTTGTTGCTGAACGGAATACTTCCACTTCTGCCAAGCTCAATGGAGTATTTTTAGTTTTCAACTCCACTTTTACATAACGAGCGTCTTTGGCGGTGAAGAAAACTTCAAGTTCTGCCTTCCCATTCAAACTATCAAAGTGTTGACGAGCAACTTCTTGTTTTGCTTCATTTAACAAAACAACATCAAAATTGGAAAGACGATTAGCTACATTCCCATCTCCACGATTGTAAAGTTTAACTTTTCCAACATTCTCTGTTTTTCCAAGATCAACTTGCCACCAAGCATTGTCTTCAAAGTTTGTATGCGTTACAGAATGGTGCCCATAGTCACTATCAACATTACCATCCACTGCTCGTGTAGCAGCTCCTCCATAAGCAGTAGAACTTTGACTAGCTTGTTTTCCACGAGCGATGTTTTCTGTCTCAACTGGACGATTCCCTTGCTCTGTAGCCAAAGCTACTCCCTGAGCGTTCAATAAAAAGGCCGCAACAACAGCACTACACACACCGAGTCCACACTTTTTGACAAAGCGATGCAAACGTTTTTCTTGATTCATTCCTTATTCCTCCGTTTTTAAATGAATACGTTTTCCTATTTGTTTATAGTCTATCAAATTTCAAGTAAAAGTCAAGCACAAACCAGCAAAAAAGTCAAGAAAATAAGAAGAAAACGCTTGCTGAATTTTTCTGATATTTTCTTTCGATTTCCAGTAAATACTATAGTTTGGAAACTAGATAACACTTGAAAAACACTAACTTTTTTCTTTTCCTATTTATAGTTTCACTAGATGAGCTTTTTAAAAGAAATATTAGAGATCAATTTCTGAATAAAAATAGCTGGGAACACATCATCTTCCTAATAATACGTCTTGTCTTATGTGACATTTTTATACTCTTCGAAAATCTCTTCAAACCACGTCAACGTCGCCTTGCCGTACTCAAGTACAGCCTGCGGCTAGTTTCCTAGTTTGCTCTTTGATTTTCATTGAGTATTATCTCCATCATTTATACTGATATACAAAATAGTACGGAAAACTTCTCAAAAGTAAGAATTTCTTTTACAAACAAAGGAAAACGCTTGCATATTGTTTTACTACATGCTATACTGGTATAGAAATTTATTGATTGGAGAATCATCATGAGAAAAACACCAGCTCAAACTGAGAAAAAAATGGTCTACAGCATCCGTTCCCTCAAAAATGGAACTGGTTCTGTCCTTATCGGCGCAAGCCTTGTCTTGCTTGCCATGGCTACACCAACTATCTCAGCCGACGAAAGTACACCAACCACTAACGCAAATAATAGTGAAACTACTACTGCCCTTGCCCAGCCTCTTACTGATACAGCAACTAGCACTGGTAAGAAAGAAAGCGATTTTTCTTCACCTAATAATGCAAGCGCTTCCCTAGAGAAAGAAGAAAAACCTGCAACAGAGGCAACCACTCCTGTTGCAAGCCCAGCCGATCCAGCACCACAAACTGGACAAGATCGTTCAAGTGAGACAACTACTTCCACTAGTCCAGTAACGACTGAAACTAAGGCAGAAGAGCCCATCGAAGATAACTACTTCCGTATCCATGTCAAAAAACTTCCTGAAAAAAACAAGGATGCTCAAGGACTATGGACTTGGGACGATGTTGAAAAACCATCTGAAAATTGGCCAAACGGAGCCTTGTCCTTCAAGGATGCCAAAAAAGATGACTACGGCTATTACCTAGATGTCAAATTAAAGGGAGAAGAAGCCAAGAAAATTAGCTTCCTCATCAACAATACAGCTGGAAAAAATCTAACCGGCGATAAATCTATAGAAAAACTAGTTCCAAAAATGAACGAGGCTTGGTTAGACCAAGATTACAAGGTTTTCTCTTACGAGCCACAGCCTGCAGGAACTGTTCGCGTCAACTACTACCGCACAGATGGCAACTATGACAAGAAATCTCTCTGGTACTGGGGAGATGTGAAAAATCCAAGTAGCGCTCAATGGCCTGACGGAACAGACTTTACGGCTACAGGCAAATATGGCCGCTATATCGACATTCCTCTTAATGAAGCCGCAAGAGAATTTGGATTTTTATTACTAGATGAGAGCAAACAAGGAGACGACGTGAAAATCCGTAAAGAAGATTATAAATTCACAGATTTGAAAAATCATAGCCAAATTTTCCTAAAAGACGATGACGAATCAATTTACACAAATCCATACTATGTCCATGATATCCGTATGACAGGTGCCCAACACGTAGGAACTTCTAGCATTGAAAGTAGTTTTTCAACACTTGTCGGTGCTAAAAAAGAGGATATCCTCAAACACTCCAACATCACTAATCACCTAGGAAATAAAGTAGCTATCACCGATGTTGCAATAGATGAAGCTGGTAAAAAAGTGACCTACAGCGGAGATTTCTCTGACACAAAACACCCATATACTGTTAGCTACAATTCCGGCCAATTCACTACCAAAACAAGCTGGCGCCTGAAAGATGAGGCTTACAGCTATGATGGTAAACTTGGAGCTGATCTTAAAGAAGAAGGAAAACAAGTTGATTTGACCCTCTGGTCACCAAGTGCTGATAAGGTTTCTGTCGTTGTCTACGACAAGAATGACCCTGACAAAGTAGTTGGAACTGTCGCTCTTGAAAAAGGGGAAAGAGGAACTTGGAAACAAACTCTAGACAGCACAAACAAACTCGGAATCACCGATTTCACTGGATACTACTATCAATACCAAATCGAGCGTCAAGGTAAAACTGTTCTTGCACTCGATCCTTACGCTAAATCTCTTGCTGCTTGGAATAGCGACGATGCCAAGATTGACGATGCCCATAAAGTGGCTAAAGCCGCCTTTGTAGATCCAGCTAAACTCGGACCTCAAGACTTAACTTATGGTAAGATTCACAATTTCAAGACTCGTGAAGACGCCGTTATCTACGAAGCTCATGTGCGTGATTTCACTTCAGATCCTGCCATTGCAAAAGACTTAACCAAACCATTTGGTACATTTGAAGCCTTTATTGAAAAACTAGACTACCTCAAAGACTTAGGTGTGACCCACATCCAGCTCCTTCCAGTCTTGTCTTACTACTTTGTCAATGAATTGAAAAACCATGAACGCTTGTCTGACTATGCTTCAAGCAACAGCAACTACAACTGGGGATATGACCCTCAAAACTACTTCTCATTGACTGGTATGTACTCAAGCGATCCTAAGAATCCAGAAAAACGAATCGCAGAATTTAAAAACCTCATCAACGAAATCCACAAACGTGGCATGGGAGCTATCCTAGACGTAGTTTATAACCATACAGCCAAAGTCGATCTCTTTGAAGATTTAGAACCAAACTACTACCACTTTATGGATGCTGATGGGACACCTCGAACTAGCTTTGGTGGTGGACGCTTGGGGACAACCCACCATATGAGCAAACGGATCCTAGTTGACTCTATCAAATATCTAGTTGATACCTACAAAGTGGATGGCTTCCGTTTCGATATGATGGGAGACCATGACGCCGCTTCTATCGAAGAAGCTTACAAGGCTGCACGCGCCCTCAATCCAAACCTCATCATGCTTGGTGAAGGTTGGAGAACCTATGCTGGTGATGAAAATATGCCTACTAAAGCTGCTGACCAAGATTGGATGAAACATACCGATACTGTCGCTGTCTTTTCAGATGACATCCGTAACAACCTCAAATCTGGTTATCCAAACGAAGGTCAACCTGCCTTTATCACAGGTGGCAAGCGTGATGTCAACACTGTCTTCAAAAATCTCATTGCTCAACCAACCAACTTTGAAGCAGACAGTCCTGGAGATGTCATCCAATACATCGCAGCCCATGATAACTTGACCCTCTTTGACATCATTGCCCAGTCTATCAAAAAAGACCCAAGCAAGGCTGAGAACTATGCTGAAATCCACCGTCGTTTACGACTTGGAAATCTCATGGTCTTGACAGCTCAAGGAACTCCATTTATCCACTCCGGTCAGGAATATGGACGTACTAAACAATTCCGTGACCCAGCCTACAAGACTCCAGTAGCAGAGGACAAACAACCAAACAAATCTCACTTGTTGCGTGATAAGGATGGCAATCCGTTTGACTATCCTTACTTCATCCATGACTCTTACGATTCTAGCGATGCAGTCAACAAGTTTGACTGGACTAAGGCTACAGATGGAAAAGCATATCCTGAAAATGTCAAGAGCCGTGACTACATGAAAGGTTTGATTGCCCTTCGTCAATCTACAGATGCCTTCCGACTTAAGAGTCTCCAAGATATTAAAGACCGTGTCCACCTCATCACTGTCCCAGGTCAAAATGGCGTGGAAAAAGAGGACGTAGTAATTGGCTACCAAATTACTGCTCCAAACGGTGATATCTACGCAGTCTTTGTCAATGCGGACGAAAAAGCTCGCGAATTTAATTTGGGAACTGCCTTTGCCCATCTCAGAAATGCTGAAGTTTTGGCAGATGAGAACCAAGCAGGACCAGTCGGAATTGCCAACCCGAAAGGACTTGAATGGACTGAAAAAGGCTTGAAATTGAATGCCCTTACAGCTACTGTTCTTCGAGTCTCTCAAAATGGAACTAGCCATGAGTCAACTGCAGAAGAGAAACCAGACTCAACCCCTTCCAAGCCTGAACATCAAAATGAAGCTTCTCACCCTGCACATCAAGATCCAGCTCCACAAGCTAGACCTGATTCTACTAAACCGGATGCAACAGTAGCTGATGCGGAAAATAAACCTAGCCAAGCTACAACTGATTCACAAGCTGAACAACCAGCACAAGAAGCACAAGCATCATCTGTAAAAGAAGCGGTTCGAAACGAATCGGTAGAAAGCTCTAGCAAGGAAAATATACCTGCAACCCCAGATAGACAAGCTGAACTTCCAAATACAGGAATCAAAAACGAAAACAAACTCCTATTTGCAGGAATCAGCCTCCTTGCGCTCCTTGGTCTCGGTTTCTTACTAAAAAATAAAAAAGAGAACTAAACTAGCCCTCCTATAGAACTATCCCCCAAGCCTTAACGCTCGGGGGATTGATTTTTACCCTGATAAGCCTATCTATCAAATCATATATTCTACACTATAGGTCGCATCCGAGAGTATTCGTGCCAAAAATTGCTTGGTTCGTTCTTCTTTTGGACGACTAAAGAAATCATGGGCATTATTTTCTTCAACAATTTTCCCACCGTCCATAAAAATAACATGATTGGCTACATCTCTAGCAAAACCCATCTCATGAGTCACTACTACCATAGTAACTCCTTCTTTAGCTAACTGTTTTAAAACATCTAAAACATCCCCTACCAACTCTGGATCCAAGGCCGATGTTGGCTCATCTAATAAAATGACCTCTGGTTTCACAGCAATGGCACGCGCAATGCCGATTCGTTGTTGCTGGCCTCCAGAAAGCTGAGAGGGATAGTAAGCTTTATAAGCTAGTAAACCAACTTTTTCTAAGGCAGCTTCCGCACGTTTGATGGCTTCTTCCTTAGGAATTTTCCGAGCAATAATCAAGCCCTCCAAAATATTTTCCAAGGCCGTTTTATTAGCAAATAAATTATAATGTTGAAAAACAAAGGCGGTCTTCTGGCGAATTTCTAAAATATCTTTTTTGGTCAATTTGCCAAGATCGTATTCTTTATCAGCAAGCTTCAAAGAGCCACTATCGGCTTTTTCTAAATGATTGAGACATCTGAGAAAAGTCGTTTTACCTGATCCAGATGGCCCCAATATTACAACCACATCCCCTTGGTTGACCTTGAGATTAACATCTCCCAGGACTTGTCTGTCTCCAAATTTTTTTGCAACATGTTCTACTTGTAACATTGTCTCCTCCTATGCTAAACCTGTACTGGGCACTACTTGTCCCTTTCTTCTTTGAATATAGCGTTTCTCTAAGATTGAAAAGCCCCATTGAATCAATCCGCAAATAAGAATGTACTGTAAAAAGATCACAAAATAGGATTCAAAATACTGATAACCATAAGACGCTTCAACACGGGCAATGGCTGTAATATCCTTAATGGTCATCACAAAGACCAAAGAGGTTCCTTTTACAATATTTATGACTAGATTAGCCAGATTGGGCAAGGCTGATTGCAAGGCCTGTGGAAAAACAATCCTCACATAAGCCTGACTAGTGGTTAAACCAATCGCTTGTGCAGCTTCTAATTGTCCCTTATCCACAGTCAAAATAGCCGAACGTAAGATTTCTGATAAACTACCTGTTGTCATCAAACTATAGATAATAAAAGCATAATAGATCGGATTGAGTTTAAAGATATCAACATCACTCCCTATGCTTTTGAGAAATTGATTGAGCAAACTCGGAAACAAACTATAAAAGAAAAGAATCAGCAAAATCGGAGGTGTTGCTCTTATAAAAGCTAGATACACGAGAGAGAAAGTTCGAACACCTTTGACTTTATATATTTGTCCCAGAGCTAAAAACAAGGCTGGTCCAAAACTTAAGACCATGGCTACAATCATAATGATTAAGGTGGTTGGCACCCCTTTTAAGGTCTCTAAAAAAGTTTTCGCAATATAGTCTAAATCCATATCCTATCTCCCTTTCGTTTCCAAAGATTTTTCTAACAAGCGACTCAAGAAGGAAACAGCCAAGGCTACACCCCAATAAAGAATGGCAACCGCTGTATAGGTTTCAAGAGAGTAATTCCCCAAATTGCGACTGATTAAGAGATTCCCAGCTCCCATGACATCCACAAAACCAATCGTATAGGCTAGGGCAGCGTCCCGCATCAAATTTAGAATAGCGGTCGTCATATTTGGAAGAGCCACTTGAAAAGCCTGAGGAAAAATGATTCTCCAAAATGTCTGACTAGGGGTCAGACCAATACTGGCTCCAGCTTCCATCTGACCTTTGGGAATTGCCTGATAGGACGCCTTAAATACTTCTGCAATGATAGCCGCAAATAGCAAGACCATGGTGAATAAGACGAAGACCGTCTTAGACCAGTTGTTGATATCTAAATTCAGCCACCATTTTAAAAATTCAGGTAAACCATAAAAGACAAGGAATAGTAAAACAATAGGGGGAGTACAGCGAAGAGTGAAAATATAGCCCTTAGAAAGACCTGCAAAAGTCTTGTCTTCTCCCACTTGAGCCCAAGCCAGTAAGCCACCGAAAAGGGAACCGAGGACTGTAGTAAAAAAGAGAATGGACAAGGTCATAGGAAGAGCCTGCCATAAGGTTGGTAAAAATTGGAACACTCTTGAAAAATCATATGAAACCATATAAACCTCTTTCTAATACTCAATGAAAATCAAAAAGCAAACTAGCCGCAGGTTGCTCAAAACAGTGTTTTGAGGTTGTGGATATAACTGACAAAGTCAGTAACCATACCTACGGCAAGGCGACGTTGACGTGGTTTGAAGAGATTTTCGAAGAGCATAACATGCCTGATTTCTCATCTAATCTTTATCAACGTAGCTAAAGACATCTTCTTTAAAGTATTTTTGAGAAAGTTTAGCTAGAGTACTGTCTTCTTTTAATTCTTTAATCGCTTTTTCATACTCTTTAGCAAACTTCTCACCCTTTTCATCACGGTGAATCAAGGGATAGGTTGGAATTCCTTTATAAGGGAACCAGCTAAGTTTGTCCGCATATTGGTGGTAAGAACCATCCTCTGCTGTCACTGCTTTTTCAAAAGACAACTTGATGTCAAAGAAAGCATCATAACGTCCTTCTAAAACCCAAGCATAAGCATCTGCCACCTTGAAAGATTCAGCAGCTGTCAACTCAATTGGTGTATCCTTGTGCTTGTCATTATAGCTATTAATCACATTCCACTGGGCATTTTGAGGAGAGATGGGTACTAATTTCCCTTTATTTTTGGCGAAATCATCAATATTCTTATATTTAGCTTCATCTCCTTTTCTGACAGTAAAACCAATAATGCTGGCTCCTACTGGCTCAGATGGAATAATGAATTTCTTAGCCCGTTCATCTGTATACCAAGCACCTTTAGTTCCAATATCGTACTTGCCAGACTCAAGTCCAATCAAGAGATCATCATCACTAGTTCCAGTATACTCAAATTTATAATCTGCTAATTTCTCATCCACCGCCTTTAAAACAGCGACTTCATAACCATCTGATTCCCCTTTTTCGTCAATAAAATCATAAGGGACATAGTTTTGAGTATGGGCAACTTTTAAAGTTGTTACTTGTCCAGACGAAGCTGCATCTGCACCTTTAGCAGATGCTCCCGCCAAAGTCCTACCAATAATCGTTGCTCCAAGCACTGCCACAACCGCAACTCCACCAACAATCCATGTTTTCTTACTCATATTCTTCTCCTTTATTTAGCTACTGCTTCTCTCACCCACTGGATACGCTCCACTGCAATATCGTTTGGAATGGTACAATCTGCTCCAAGTATGAGGCCATCTTTACCTGTTTCTTCTATCAAGCGTTTGGTTTCAGCTTGAATTTCTTCCTTACTGCCTCGATAGAGAAGGCCATCTTTACCGTTTTCAAATCCTCCCAGAACAGCACGACCCTTGAAAATCTCACGACCTTCTTTTAGACTAATCCCTTCTGGACCAACTGCCCAGTTAAAAACATGAGCTGGATAGTCTGCAAAGATATGAATATCGTTTCGAGCTCCTTCATAGCCACAGATATGAAGGATATTTACCCCACCAACCGACTTAGCCGCATTTAAAACAGTCAGTTCACTCGGCTCAATAATCTCCTGATAGGCTTCAGCAGAAACACGCGCATCCTGAATACTTTGCACACTGAGATAAATACCATCTACTCCTGCATCTTTAATAATAGCTTGACTCAAGCTAGCGATATCTTGCGCAATCACATCAAGGACTTTTTTCAATTTCTGAGAATCTTGAACTAAGAAATCTGCAATGAGATCATCTCCACCAGACACTTCTCCAAGTAACCATTTGAGGTAGGTCACAGGCGCAAAAATATTGTAAATAGCAACAATATCTTCCGTAAACTCCTGCTTAATCTTCTTCACTAATTCTACCTGCTCTCTAATCCACAGATGATCTTCACCCAGAGGTTGAATCTTCGACAGCTCTTGGAGTGACTTTCCTTTGGCAATAACTGGATTTGGATAAGCAAAATAGCCATCACTCATCAACTTGATAAAGTCTGGATGTAGGTCACGGATAAAACGTTTGTGACCTTGTATGTTCTTTTCAATAATCACAGGATTGGAAAATCCCTTTAACCATTCCTCTTCTGATGTAAAGTGGTGCCAAAAACCTACAGGTACACGGCCAACCACTTCTCCTCTAAATGCTTTTAAAACCCAGTCTCTTTTTTCTGACATCTCTATTTTCCATTTCTTTCTTTTTCAACTAATAAAACACTGGCAATATCATTGGTTTGAATAAAGGGAAGACTTCTCTTCTGAAAATCCTGAATCCCATGACATCTTGGCCCTTCCTTACAAGCAAGTCCCTTTGTAAGACTGATCGCAAGTAAGATGACAAAGCCGAGGGCCGTCCCTACCAATAGCCACTTTTTTCTTTTCATAAGGCTCTCCTATTCTAACATAGCAGCCTGACGAATCCAGTCCAATCTTTCTAATTCAAAGTCATCTGGAACCGTGCAATCCGCTCCAAGAAGGACTCCTCTAGTCCCAGCTTCAGCCAACAATCGTTTGGTTTCCTCTTGTAGTGCAGCCTTTCTACCTCCATAAAGCAGGCTCTGCTTCCCATTTTCAAAACCACCCAAGACCGCTTTGCCATGAAATAGCTCCTGACCTTGAGGTAAACTGACTGCTTCATGGTGGGTTGCCCAATTGAAAACCTGGGCTGGATAATCTTTGAAAATAGTCACATTGTTACTGGCACCTTGGAAACCGCAGATATGCAGGATATTTACCCCACCTACCTGATTGGCAGCTTCTAAAACCTTTATGTTACTTGGCTCAATATAGGTCTGATACAATTCTGCTGTGATGCGCTCATCCTGAATTTCTTGTGTACTGAGATAGATTCCATCTGCTCCACCATCCTGAATGATTTTTTTAGTTAGGATAGCGATATCCTCAGCTATCACGTCTAAAACATCCCTGAATAGCTCTGGATTTTCAAGAAAAAGATCTGAAACCTCCTTATCACCTCTAGAAGTCTCTGTACGAAACCACCTTTTCAAATAGGAGATCGGAGAAAAAATATTGTAAAATGATGCAATGTCCTCAGTGAAGGTTGCTCGAATAGCCTCTACCACTTCTACTTGTTGCTGAATCCAAGGATGGTTTTCACCAATCGACTCAATAGAAGCTAACTCCTGAAGACTTGTAACCTTAGGACTGTAGACATTACTTGGATAAATGAAAAATCCGTCACTCATCATTTTGACAAAATCAGGATGGATTCTTTCAACGTACTTCCGATGTCCCTCTACACTTTTTTGAAAGATACGTGGATTATTTAAACCTTGTCCTTTTTCCTCCAGTATTACAAAATGAAACCAAAAGCCAACAGGAACCCGTTCCACCTCTTCTCCTCGAATAGCTCTAAAAACTAGCTCTCTTTTACTTGTCATACTTCTCTCCTTCCATTTGGATTGAAACCATCTTACCACTCCTTTTGACCTTTTCCCAATATATATTGACTATCGACTTGATTGGGATTGTTTATATCAATAGAGAAAAAAATCTCTGAAAAGCTTGATTTTACTAGCTTTTCAGAGATTTTTTCTGTTTATTGCTTTTTAAAATAGTTGTTATATAGATTTTTTATCAGCCTGATTAGTATTTTTTATTAAGCCTCTTTCATGGCAAAGTAAGCCCGGACTTTGGGTGCTACTTGTGTTCCGAATAGTTCAATAGCTCTCAGAACCTGATCATGAGGCATAGAACCAAGAGGTAGGTGCAACATGAAGCGGTCCAAATCTAAATCCTCTATCATGCGAATCAATTTTTCGGCCACCTGATCTGGATTGCCCACAAACATGGCGCCATTTGATCCTACCTGCTCCAAATATTGCTTATAACGCAATTCTTGCCAGTGTGGACGGTCTTTGGAAATAGCATCCACTACTTGCTTGGTCGGATGGAAATAATCTTTCACAGCCTGCTCGCCATCTTCAGCAATCCACCCCCAAGAATGGACCCCAACCTTTAGTTCATGACTGGCATGGTCTGCTTCGCTCCCAATCTCACGATAAGCCTGAATCAACTTTTTAAAATAACGAGGGTTACCACCAATAATGGCATAGACAATCGGTAGGCCTGCCTGAGCAATCTTTACTGTTGATTCGACATGACCACCTGTCGCTATCCACAAGGGTAATTTGTCCTGAACTGGACGAGGATAAACTTCTTTACCAGCAATCGTTTGGGTCAATCGACCTTTCCAGTCTAGCTTTGTCTTTTCATTGACTAACTGGAGCAAGTCTAATTTCTCATCAAAAAGGGCTTCGTAGTCTTTCAAATCATAGCCAAACAGAGGAAATGATTCCGTGAAAGAACCCCTTCCAGCCATAATCTCCGCACGTCCATTTGACAAAGCATCGATAGTGGCATATTGTTGGAATAAGCGAATCGGATCCATGCTCGAGAGAATGCTGACTGCACTGGTCAAACGGATTTTCTTGGTATTGACTGCCCCAGCTGCCAGGACAATCTCTGGGGCTGATACTGCAAAATCCTCTCGATGGTGCTCACCAATCCCATACACATCCAAACCAACCTTGTCAGCCAGTTCAACCTCTGCTAGCAACTGGCGAATGCGTTCGTCATGACTGTAAGTTTGCCCAATCCCTTCAAGCTCCGTTGTTTCCCCAAATGTTGAAATTCCCAATTCTACCATTGTGATTCTCCCTATCTACTCTGTCCTTCAATTTGAAAAATTATTCTAATACTCAATGAAAATCAAANNTGATTTGAAGAGATTTTCGAAAAATATTAAATATACTCTACAATTTGCTCAATCAATTCTGGGTCGTCTAAACCTGTAACTTGTATAACAACATCTTTGACTGATTGTTTAGCCAACAATTCACCTAATCGAATACTTTCTTCATCATTTACATCGCGATAGTCAAAGGCATAGCCAACTGTTTTAAGTAGGTTTTTATATGACAAACTGAGTTCTTTCAATTCACGTATCGGCCGGATGAATCGTTCATTATAGCCTAATTTTCGGATTGGAGTACGAGCTACGCGACTAACCTCGTCCACTATGAAAGGATTTTCAAACCGTTCTATAATGACTTTGTGATAATTCTCCAATTCTTTTTTATCAAAGTTCCATTTGGCAATCAAGAGACTCCGAATTTCAGCTAATACAGATTCAATCCGAGATTTGATATTAGGATTTTGAAGAGCTTCCAAAATTGTCTTGGCACCATAATGCGCACCAATGTAAGCTGAAGTTGCATGTCCAGAATTGACTGAAAAAAGTTTTCGCTCAATAAAGGGTTCTAAATCTTCTTCATAATGCACATCTTTTAGACGTAAATCTGGATTTTTAAGACGCTTGGTTTCCACGACCCATTCATTAAAGGGTTCGACCACAACAAAAAGGGAATCTTCGTGACTTTGTGCTGGAACAATCCTGTCTACTGCAGCATTTGGAAAACCTATGTAGTTATCAGCAAATGTCAAACCTTCCGGACTTAAATATTTCTTGACTTCTTGATAAAGAAATTGAGACCCGCCAATCATATTTTCACAGGCCATAACATCCAATGCCTGTGTATTTCCTGCAACTCGGCGAGCTTCGATTCCTTTGGCTAGAAGTTCAGCGATAAAAGGGAGTATATTAGGTCCGATTGCAGTAGTAATAATATCCGTCTTTTGAATCGCTTCAATGACTTGCTCAGGGTCTTCTTTGCTATTAATGCCAGCCACATTAGTTACTTCTATACGAGACTGTCCTTTCTGTGCAATTTCAATTTCATACTTGCCCTTTTCATTTAGAGCATGAATTATCTGATTATTGACATCCACAAAATCAATATGGAAACCATTTTTAAATAGAATTTCACCTATAAAACCACGACCGATATTACCGGCACCAAAATGAACAGAATGTTTCATTCAATTTCTCCTTTTCCTATTTGAGGGACATATATACTAGATGACAAATGACGAAATTCAATTATTCAACAGCATCAAATAAGCGCAACACTTCCTCTTTTGACTGAGCATCTGCTAGTTTAAGAACATTATCTACATCTGCACAGAAGATAGAAATTTTCTGAATAATTTCTAAGTGTTCATTACCAATACCAGCAATACCAAAAAGAACCGTTGCCACTTGAGGGTTAGATACATTCCCAAAATCAACCCCTCTAGGGACTTGAACGACTGTAATACCAGACTTGAGGACATCATTTTTTGCTGCATCTGTTCCATGGGGTATGGCGATAAAGTTACCCATGTAAACAGATAGCTCTTTATCTCGCTCAATCATGGCTTCAATATAGTCTTCATTAACATATCCACCCTCATAAAGAACTTGCCCACAATAACAAATAGCTTCCTCCTTGTTAGAAAATTGTTTATTAAGCTTAATCAAATGTTTTTCAAGTTTCATATTAGTTCTCCAATTTCTTAATTTTTTCGTTAAAAATAGTATTTAGCATCTGATAAATAATGGATTGATTTCCCGTCTTGTAAATCTCTGTATAAAGATGATTTTCAATAATCGACTGACTAATAGCTGTCATTAAATCTCTCACTTCCTCGCTAGCTTCTTTAGACATTAGCATTAGCAGACACCTTTTGACCTCTTCTTCCTCTCGTTTCATTGACAATGCGGAGATAGGTAGTTTGAGTTCAAACATAGTAAAACTATTTGTTGTTACTTTGCTAGACTGACTATGTAAAAGCACCAGACCAGTATTAGGAATAGCCATAGGACTATTCTGGAAGTGAGATAACAATTTTCTTGTTAGGTAATCTCTGTCACTCACATTCTTCTGATATTGGATGATTTGTTCTACCGTGTGCTCAAATGATTGATTATTCTCCAATTGAACCAACTCGAATTGACTCAAAAGCTGACTACTAGATATTAAATAATCTTGCAAGTCATAACTTTTCTCTGGAGCGATAGCATCACGCGCGACAATTGTACGATGTGCCTGTACATACTGAAGTCGTTCCTGTAATTCAAGCAGTTCTTTGACGGTTGGAAAACTAGAAATTACATCGATTTCCTGATTAGTCAGCGGCTTGGTAGATAAAATATAATCATACTGACTGAGATCAATACTGTGGTAATCTACTAGAGACTGAATATCTATCAACTCTACAAAAGGAGCAACACTCTTAATTTTACTGACTAATAAATCTCTAGTGACCCGACGTTCATCCGTTAAAAGCAAAACACGGACTGGATAAATCTCTGGACTACGGCCTAAGCTAGAGATAAAATGTAGGGCAATCATGCCATACTCATACTCTGTATGAAGATATTTCGGAAAAATATCATTCACTAAAAGACTGATGACTGTATAAAGAAATTTATTCCTTTCAACTAAAATCTGGACAGATTCTGGCAAATTTTCACCCTGAAAAAGGATAGGGACGCCTAAACTGAGCCGAATATGATGGAAAAGAAAATTGAATAAAACCTTGTCCTTAAAAAAGTCAATCTTGGTATACATGGAAACCGTATCAATCAGATTTGAAATATTGTAGAAAAATTCACCATCAAATTTCTCCGTAAAGAGCGGATTGTCCTGACGTTTAATGATTAATTCATCCAAGATGCTCGCAAAATAGATAATTTCCTGAATACTATAAAATTGTGCAGTCTGCTTAGAGTAAGCTTGAAAAATTTTTTGAGAAATTTCCAAAGCCTGCTTACTAGTATTAGGTGAATTTTCAATGTTTTGCTCCTGACCTATAAGAGATAACAAGATCGCAAAAAACATCTTCATCCTAGCATCCATATCTGGAAAACCTGACAGTTGCTTATTAACAATCTGACTGGCCAGCCTAGTTCTATCTGCTTCTAAAATATCAAAGCTCCCAAAATGACCGGTTGAAAAATCTGCTACTGAGATACAGTTTGTCAGTAAAATAGCCAAAAATCTTCTCTTACCAACTGAATCACCAGAAATACGATAACCTTTTTGTCGTTCAATTTTCAGATCAAAGTCTAAAAGACGCTTATCAATATCTGAAATATCCTGAATAATAGTTACATTACTGACTTTCATGCACTCTTGCAATGCTTCATTGGTGACAAAACCACTCTCAGTCAGAAGGCGATAGGTAATCAACTCTTGTCTTTCTTGGGGACTATACTCAACTAACACTTCAAGTTCTGTCGGCAAATCATCCAACTCTCCAGTCAAAATATAGTATTTCCCATGCTTCGTTATTTCGATTCCATATTGCTCCATGCTATCTGTCAAATCTGATAAAGTTCGATAAATTGTTCTAGATGAAACCTGTAAGATTTCAGTCATGTCTTGCATTGAAAGCTTCCCTACATGTAGGAAAGCCTTCAATAATTGTTCTTCTCGTTTGGTTAATAGCATTCGTAATTTAGAAACCTCTAGTTCTATTTGTACATTCTAACAGCCATTTTGTCATATTCTGGTGTTGTTACTAAACTATCCACAATAAGAAATTGAGAATTCGGTGCTGTTTGCTGCACTTCTGCCTGTAAAGAAATAGTTGTTACAATCATTATGTTTTTAGAATTAAATTCACCTAATCCTGAAATTTTGGCAGTAGAAACTGGAATACGAATATTCTTGTTTCTAAAGATAGCCCGAATCGTTTCACAGCCCATAGTTGCAGATCCCTGTGCTTTACCATAAGCAACTACTACAGCATCAATATGGTTAAGGTCAATTTCCTGACTATCTACTGATGCTGAAGTTGATATATCTCCTTCAATTTCTGCTATTGGAGAAGCTCCTGTTAATGAAGCTACAATTTCATCATAACGAGGGGACGCTAAGAAATTATCAACAGAAACATGAATAGCACTTGGACTCTTGTCTTTAGCTCTTGGTGTCAGTTCTTCCTGAGTAACAATTAATGTTTTTGGTGTATCAAGCAAATTTGAGATTGCCTGATTAGATACTGGAATCTCTAGACCTGCTTTTTTAACCTTATCTCGAAGAATACTAGCTCCCATAGCAGAGCTTCCCATACCAGCATCGCAGGCGAAAATGATTTTTTCCACTGAGTCTGTCGAAACAACTGCATCAACAGAAGTTGATACTAACTGACCTTTAGACTGAGCCTTAGCTGCTTGGGTAGCCGCCTGAGCAGCTTCGAGCGAATCCTCAGTTGACTTGTCTGCATGAAGAATAAGGGCTGCTACAAGGAAAGAAACAACTGCTGCCACTAAAACACCTAGAAGAACATTTAGATGGGGCCAAACGCCTTTTGGCGCCGTAGCCATAATCGCAATAATAGAACCTGGTGAAGCTGGAGATTTAAGACCAGCGTCTAAGAGTTGAAAAGTAAAAGTTCCAGAGATACCTCCTGCCATAGCAGCTAAAAATAGAGTAGGCTTCATCATAACATAAGGAAAGTAAATTTCATGAATCCCTCCGAAGAAATGAATAAGCATTGCCCCCCAAGAAGAAGATTTAGCAGAACCTTTACCGAATACAGCATAAGCTAATAGAATTCCCAGGCCTGGTCCAGGATTAGCTTCCAATAGGAAGAGAATTGACTTACCAGCTTGAGCTACCTGTTCTACTCCCAGAGGAGTAAAAATGCCATGATTGAGGGCATTATTGAGGAAAAGGACTTTAGCCGGTTCGATGATAATATTAGCTATAGGAAGGAGGCGAGCATTAACAATAGCCTCAACACCATTCCCAACAGCTCCAGTAAGAGTCGATACGACTGGACCGATTGCGTAGAAAGCCAAAAGCAATAATGCAAAACCAACGAGACCAGCTGAGAAATTATTAACTAACATTTCAAATCCGGGACGAATTTTTTCCTGGAACTTTTCATCAAATTTCTTGATAGTCCATCCTCCCAGTGAGCCCATTACCATAGCTCCGATAAACATAGGAACACTAGAACCTGTGATTGCACCAACAGTAGCAATAGCTCCTACAACGGCACCACGTTGACCATGGATCATATATCCACCTGTGTAACCAATCAGGATTGGCAATAAATACGTTAACATAGGACCAACAACAGTAGCTAACTGTTCATTTGGCAGATAGCCATCAGCGATAAAGAGGGCAGTCAACACTCCCCAAGCAATAAATGCTCCAATATTGGGCATAACCATATTTGAAAGCGATGTCCCTAGTTTTTGAACTCTGACTTTCAATGATACTTTTTCTTCCATTAGGATCATCCTCCTTTTCTTAAAACTAGTATATACAAAGTTAAAAACCTTTAAAACTAAAGTTTTGTCACAGATTTTGTGCCAAAACTTTACTTTTGACGAGGCTGGGCAAAAAGGCTTAAAAATGATAAAACGCATCATATCAGGTGTACAAAACCCTAATATGATGCGTTTTATCATGGAAAGATTTACTGAATTTTCTCTTCAAATTGAGTTTTTGCCCAGCTTCCTCTTTTTATAGTAGTTTGAAATAAGATACGAACAAATCAATTGGAAAATTCAAATTAATTTCTAGAAATATTTTAGTATTCCTGTGTACTGTTCTAAATTCAATCTGCTATAATTATTGAAAAGTAAACCCTTATCATCATTTGTAACATAAAAAATAGGCTGTAAAACCTTATAGGATAAACCTATGGCTTTACGCCCGTATATTCATAGATTCTATTCTACCGTTACTGACTTGGCAAGGTTACGTGGTTTATCCACATCAAGGCCACGGTGCAGTGTTGCAAAGTAAGCGACTAATTGCGTTGGTACGACCATTGAAATTGGTGAGAGGTAAGGGTGTACAGTCGTAAGGACGATATCATCTGTCTCTTTAGCAACATTTTCTTCTGCGATAGTGAGGACTTTGGCACCACGGGCTGCCACCTCTTGGATATTTCCACGAGTGTGGTTGGCAAGGACTGGATCTGACAAGAGGGCTAAGACAGGCGTTCCTTCTTCAATCAAGGCAATAGTTCCGTGCTTGAGTTCTCCTGCCGCAAAGCCTTCACACTGGATGTAAGAAATCTCTTTAAGTTTGAGACTTGCTTCCATGGCTACATAGTAATCCTGACCACGTCCGATGTAAAAGGCGTTACGAGTTGTTTCAAGAAGCTCACGAACCTTAGCTTCAATGGTTTCTTTCTCTGAAAGAGTTGATTCGATAGACTGAGCTACGATTGACAACTCATGAACCAGGTCAAAGGCTTGCGCTTTAGCATTACCATTTGCTTCTCCTACTGCTTTTGCAAGAAAGGCAAGGGCTGCAATTTGTGCTGTATAAGCCTTTGTTGATGCTACGGCAATTTCAGGACCTGCATGAAGGAGCATGGTATGGTTGGCTTCACGTGAGAGGGTTGAACCTGGAACATTTGTCACTGTTAAGCTTGGGATTCCCATTTCATTAGCCTTGACCAAAACCTGACGGCTATCCGCTGTTTCACCAGACTGGCTGATAAAGATGAAGAGTGGTTTCTTGCTGAGAAGTGGCATACCGTAGCCCCACTCAGATGAGATTCCAAGTTCAACTGGCGTATCTGTCAATTCTTCCAGCATCTTCTTAGAAGCAAATCCTGCGTGGTAAGATGTTCCAGCTGCAAGAATGTAGATGCGGTCTGCGTCTTGAACGGCCTTAATGATAGCTGGATCTACCACTACTTGACCAGCCTCATCTGTGTAGGCTTGGATGAGTTTACGCATAACCGTTGGTTGCTCATCAATTTCCTTGAGCATGTAGTAAGGGTAAGTTCCCTTACCGATATCTGACAAATCAAGCTCAGCAGTGTAGCTAGCACGCTCACGACGATTTCCATCATAGTCTTGCACTTCGACGCTATCAGCCTTGACGATTACGAGCTCTTGGTCATGGATTTCCATGTATTGGTTGGTCTCACGAATCATAGCCATCGCATCTGAGCAGACCATGTTATAGCCTTCCCCAAGACCAATCAAAAGTGGTGATTTGTTCTTAGCCACATAGATAACTTCAGGATCTTGTGAGTCAACCAAGGCAAAGGCATAAGAACCACGGATGATGTGAAGAGCTTTTTTGAAGGCTTCAAGAACTGACAAGCCATCTTCTTCCGCAAATTTTCCAATCAAATGAACGGCGATTTCAGTATCTGTTTGCCCCTTAAAGTGGTGGCCTGCAAGGTATTCTTCCTTGATTTCAAGGTAGTTTTCAATCACCCCATTGTGCACCAAAACAAAACGTTCAGTCTCAGAGCGATGTGGGTGAGCATTGTCTTCAGTTGGTTTTCCATGAGTAGCCCAACGAGTATGTCCAATACCAGTTGTTCCCTCAACACCAGCTGTCTTGGCAGACAATTCTGCAATACGACCAACAGCCTTGACTAGGTGGTTTTCAGCACCACCTAGGACAAAAATTCCCGCAGAATCATAGCCACGGTATTCGAGCTTTTCAAGCCCTTGAATCAAAATATCAGTTGCATTTGTGTTTCCAACAACACCAACAATTCCACACATAGTATATACGACACAGACCAGCTGTGCTTTCTCCTTAAAATTGGTATAGTCTAATTCCTCTTTTATAGAATCAGCAAAAATAGTATATACTTGTTTCTTTCACTTGTCAAGAGTAAAAATTGGTATAGTTCAAATTAAGCTCTTGTAAGCAAAAAATTCTGACCAATTAGGACAATCAGTCAGAGTCTTTCTTAAAATCCATTATTGTCGCTTAGTTCCTTGAACCAGTGCCCTGATTTTTTCAGACGACGTTCTTGCGTTTTCAAGTCTAATTCGACCAAACCATAGCGATTTTTATAACTATTGAGCCATGACCAGCAATCGATAAAGGTCCAAATCAAGTAGCCCTTACAATTGGCTCCGTCTTCAATGGCACGGTGAAGTTCCCGCAGATGACCTTTTACAAAGTCAATACGGTAATCATCTTGGATCATTCCATCCTGACGGAATTTTTCTTCCCCTTCAACACCCATACCATTCTCAGTCAACATCCACTCGATATTGCCATAATTTTCCTTGATATTTTGGGCAATATCATAAATCCCTTGCTCATAAATCTCCCAGCCACGATGAGGATTGATTTTACGCCCAGGCATCACATAAGGCTCGTAAAAATGTTCTGGTAAGAGTGGACTCTCTGGATGCTTAGCAAATCGAGGAGCCATAACACGCAAAGGTTGATAGTAGTTGACACCAAGGAAATCCACTGTATTGTCACGAATGACTTCCAACTCCTCCTCCGTAGTATCAGGTAAGAGACCGTATTCATGCAAGATTTCTACCAACTCCTGTGGATAAGTCCCCAAAACAGACGGATCTAAGAAAGATTGGGCTTGAAAAAGGTCCGCAATACGAGCAGCTTTGACATCAGCAGGATGCTGGCTACGTGGATAAGCCGGTGTCAAATTTAAGACAATCCCAATCTTGGAATTTGGCAAAAGTTCATGACAAGCCTTAACCGCCCGACTGCTAGCTAATTGTGTGTGATAAGCTACTTTAATCGCCGCTTCTGCATCCACCTTATGTGGATAATGGGCATCGTAAAAATAGCCAAATTCTACTGGAACGATGGGCTCGTTAAAGGTAATCCATTGATCCACTAAATCTCCATAAGTCTCAAAACAAAAACGAGCATAGTCTTCATAGGCTGAGACAGTCGCCTTATTTTCCCAACCATCACCATCTTCTTGAAGGGCAAAAGGCAAATCAAAATGATAAAGATTGACTAAAAGACGAATCCCTTTGGCCTTAATAGCCTCAAAAACCTTACGGTAAAAGTCTACACCCTGAGGATTGACTTTTCCACATCCTTGTGGAAAAATCCGTGACCACTGAATAGAAATCCGAAAGGCCGTGTGACCAGTTTCTAACAGTAGCTCAATATCCTGTTCCCAGTTTTCATAAAAGCTTGATGTTTTATCTGGACCAATTCCATTATAGTAGCGATTTGGCTCCACTTGGAACCAGTAATCCCAGAGATTATCTCCCTTACCGTCACCAGCTATACGTCCTTCTGTCTGCGGCCCAGAAGTAGAGGATCCCCAGACAAAATCCTTTGGAAATCTTAGCATACATTTACCTCTTTATCTACTCATTTTTCCCATTATACAGAAAAAACAAGGTAAAAACTAGTTACATTTTTTCCTTGTTTTTCTTCTGATTATAGTTTTTATTTCTTGCTGAGGATTTCAAGCGTTTCGAGCACGTTATCTGCATGAACTTCGATAGTGTCACCAGTCGCTTTAATCTTCACTTCTACGATGCCATCGGCCGCTTTCTTCCCAACAGTGATACGGATTGGCAACCCAATCAAGTCGCTGTCGCTAAATTTAACTCCGACACGTTCATTACGGTCGTCTGTCAAGACTTCGTAACCAGCTCCCATCAAGCTTGCTTCAAGCTTTTCTGTCAAGACTTGCGCTTCTTCGTCCTTGACATTGACAGTGATCAAGTGCACATCAAATGGGGCCAATTCTTTAGGGAAATTGATTCCCCAGGCGTAACGGTATTCACCTTTTGGTGTTTTGTTAACAAAGAGGCGAGCGTGTTGCTCCATCACTGCTGAAAGGAGACGGCTGACACCGATACCGTAACATCCCATGATGATTGGCACAGCACGACCATTTTCATCCAAAACATCTGCTCCCATGCTTGCTGAATAGCGAGTGCCAAGTTTAAAGATGTGACCAATTTCGATACCACGCGCAAAGTTAAGGACTCCTTGCCCGTCTGGTGAAATTTCACCCTCACGAACTTCACGGATATCCACATATTCTGCAGTAAAATCACGACCTGGGTTCACACCAGTCAAGTGGTAGCAATCTTCGTTAGCACCGACAACTGCATTATGGACATCTTGCACCTTACGGTCTGCAATGATTTTAACATTCTCTGGCAAACCAACTGGGCCAAGTGAACCAAAACCTGCTTGAACAAGATTCGCCACTTCTTCTTCACTAGCAACGTCAAAGAAATCTGCTCCCAAGTGGTTTTTTAACTTAACTTCATTAAGCTGGTCATTTCCAACTAGAAGGGCTGCAACAAGCTCACCATCCGCCATGTAGAAAAGAGTTTTAATCGTTTGTTCTTCTGGAACGTTGAGGAAGGCTGCAACTTCATCAATTGATTTAACATCCGGCGTTGCAACACGAGTAACTTCTTCTTCAGCGACAACACGGTTGCTTGGTTTGTACTCGTTTGTTGCCATTTCTAAGTTAGCTGCATAGCTAGACTCACTTGAGTAAGCAATGGTATCTTCACCAGAGACTATCCATTTGAGCAATTCTGCCTTGATTTCTTCTTGCACTTCTGCAGGAATTTCGTCAAATGAGGCAACTGACTTGTCCAAGACAACCCAGCGGTCAAGGTCTGTACGAGCAGATGTAATGGCCATAAATTCTTGGCTATCCTTACCACCCATGGCTCCACCGTCACCAATAATAGCCTTGAAGTCTAAACCACTACGAGTGAAAATACGCTCATAGGCTGCTTTGTACTCATCATAAACACTATCCAAACTATCATAGTTAGCGTGGAAACTATAAGCATCCTTCATGATAAACTCACGTGTACGAAGAAGTCCATTACGTGGGCGTTTTTCATCACGATACTTGGGCTGAATTTGATAAAGGTTGAGTGGCAATTGCTTGTAAGATTTAACAGAATCACGGACAATAGCTGTAAAGGTTTCTTCGTGAGTTGGGCCTAAGATAAAGTCTGATTTTTCACGGTTTTTCAGTTTGTAAAGGTCTTCACCATAGGTTTCGTAACGACCTGATTCACGCCACAATTCTGCACTAAGAAGGGCTGGAGCCAACATCTCAACAGCACCAATCTTTTCGAATTCTTGGCGCATGATGTTTTTAGCTTTTTCAATCACACGGTTGGCAAGTGGTAGATAAGAATAAACACCTGCTGAAACTTGGCGAACATAACCAGCACGCAACATAAGAGCATGGCTGATAACTTGAGCATCGCTTGGCATTTCGCGAAGCGTTGGGATAGGCATTTTACTTTGTTTCATAATATTCCTCGATTATCTAAAAAAGAGTCGCATAATGTCATTCCAAGTCACAGCAATCATCAAGACAACCATGATGACCACTCCGGCCAAGGTGACATAGGTTTCAATTTCTTGTTTCAATGGTTTGCGGCGGATGGCTTCTAGGATATTGAGCACAATCTTACCACCATCCAGAGCTGGAATCGGAATAAGATTAAAAATCCCAATATTGATGGAAATCATTGCCAAGAAGTACAAGATATTTTCAATTCCATTTTTAGCAGCATCACTACTTGCCTTAAAGATAGCAACAGGTCCACCCAACTTGTTCAAATCCGGTTGGAAAATCAGATTTTTCAGAGCTGAGAGAATTCGGAGAGCTGAGTCAGCAGCAGTTGTAAAACCACCTACAAACATGGATAGAAAATCTGACTTAACCCCCGGTTGAACACCTAGAAGGTAACGACCTTGACTATCTTCGGGTGTAACAGTGACTTGTTTGTCACTCCCCTTTTCAGAAATAGTCACATCCAAAGTCGGTGCCGTCTTATCTTTGGTTTCTGTTTCCACAGCTTGGATCAAGCTTTCCCAGTTGCTAACCTCATGTGAGCCAATCTTGGTAATTTGTGCCGTTTCTGGTACTCCTACCTTGGCCAAGGCACCTTGGGGCATGATATGGAACTGATTGGTATCAACATCTCTGACACCACCCTGCATAAAGATTAAAACCCAAAAAACAACGACACCTAAGATAAAATTGTTCATAGGACCTGCAAAATTGGTAATCAGTTTGCCCCAGATAGTCGCATTTTGATATTGAACATCTAAAGGTGCAATCCGAACCTCAGTACCATCTGCTTCCACAACCGTTGCATCGTGATCCACTGCAAATGTTTTTTCTTCTTCCAGAACCAATCCTTTGATAAAGAGCTTGTCTTCAAAATCAAACTGGGTCACCTGCATAGGGAGGGCTGTTTGATCCAATTTTTTACCTGAGAGATTGATGCGTTTAACCTTACCATCATCAGCAAGTGTCAAACTAACAGGCGTTCCTGTCTTGATTTCAGTTGTATCATCACCCCAACCGGCCATGCGGACATAGCCACCCAGAGGCAAGATTCGAATGGTATAGGCCGTTCCATCCTTGCCAATGTGAGCAAAAATTTTAGGTCCCATACCGATGGCAAATTCACGTACTAAAATCCCTGATTTCTTGGCAAAGTAGAAGTGCCCGAACTCGTGCACCACTACAATAATCCCGAAAACCAGAATAAAGGTTAAAATTCCGAGCATAGCGTTTCCTCCGTCTTTTGATTAAAAGAGTCCAAATAAGTGCATGATTGGAAATACAAGCAACATACTATCGAAACGATCCAAAACACCACCATGTCCAGGGATAAATTTCCCAGAATCCTTAACACCAAAATGACGTTTGATCGAACTTTCTAGTAAATCACCAAATTGTCCAGCAATACTAAAGAAAATAGCAAAGACTGACATCTTGTAAATTCCATATGGAAGAGCAACTGTACTGTCAACTATCATAAAGATAATGGTTACTAAAATCGCTCCTAAAATACCACCCAAGGCACCCTCAAGGGTTTTATTAGGCGATACCCTTGGTGCTAACTTTCGTTTCCCATAGTTCATCCCAACAAGATAGGCACCACTGTCTGTCGCCCAGACGATACACAAGGCCAAAAGCGCCTTATCTAAACCTGCAACACGAGCATCTAGTAAAGCATTAAATCCAAAGCCCACGTAGAAGCTCATAGCAAGAGGGAAAACCGCATCCTCAATCGTATAAGACTTGCTAAACACAGTCGTTCCTAACATGATTGAAATCAAAACACTATAGGCAACCACATTCCCATCAACTGGCAAAAAAGTCAGGTAATTCTCCAAGGGAATGGTCAAGGCAAAGGTTGCAAAGAGGGTCAAGAGGCCCTCCATCGTCATGGTCTCTAGACCTCTCATCCTCAAAAGTTCATGCATGGCTAGCATGGCTATGATTCCGATTGCTATCTGAAGCAAGAGTCCCCCAATCATCAAAATCGGTAGGAAAATAGCCAGTGCAATCCCTGCAAACAAGGTTCTTTTCTGTAAATCCTGTGTCATATTTCCTCCTAAACTCCTCCAAATCGGCGATGACGACGATTGTAGGCAAGAATGGCTTCCTGCAAGGCCGCCTCGTCAAAATCAGGCCACAAGGTATCTGTAAAATAGAGTTCACTATAGGCCCCCTGCCATGGTAGGAAATTACTCAAACGCAATTCTCCACTGGTACGGATAATCAAGTCTGGGTCTCGTAAGTCCTTAGGTAAATGCTGGGTAAAAAGATAATTACCAATCAACTCCTCTGTGATGTCACCTGGGTTGATTTTGGCATCTAAAACATCCTGAGAAATCAACTTAAGAGCCTGTGTAATCTCAGCACGTCCACCATAGTTAAGAGCAAAATTAAGAATCAAACCTGTGTTGTTCTTAGTCAATTCCTCAGCCTTGGTCAGAGCTTCAAAGGTTTGCTTAGGCAGGCGGTCCGTTTCTCCGATCATTTGAATCTTAACATTATTCGCATGCAGTTCCGGGACATAATTATCATAAAACTCTACTGGCAAGTTCATGATAAACTTGACTTCCTGATCTGGACGGGTCCAGTTTTCTGTAGAAAAAGCATAGACCGTAATAACCTTAACGCCTAGTTTGTTAGCTGCCTTGGTCACAGTTTGCAATGCTTCCATGCCCGCCTTATGTCCAAAAACTCGCGGTTGCATACGTTTTTTAGCCCAACGGCCATTGCCATCCATGATGATGCCGATATGAGCAGGAACCTGTGTCGGAACCTCTACTTCCACAGCCTTATCTTTCTTAAACAATCCAAACATGATCTTATTCCTATTCAAAAATCTATCGTTTCATTATACCATATTTCCCTATTTTCTTCTATCACTAAGCTATTTATACTCTTCGAAAATCTCTTCAAACCACGTCAGCTCTATCTGCAACCTCAAAAC
>NZ_VMNC01000045.1:0-27395 GCF_013277505.1 Streptococcus sp. k-378
TAAGGACGATAGAGGTAGCGGTCGATTCCTGTTTCATCAATATATACGATTGGTAAATCGTTTAGGTTATCCAAAATATCAAGAAACTCAGCGACTTTCTCTGGGTCTTGTTCCTTAAAGCTCGTCATCTTTTTTTGAAGTGACCTTCATCTGCTTTAAAGCTGCCCATACTGAAGGGACAGCACAATTAAAATGTGCCGCAATTTCCCGTAAAAAAGCATCTGGATGAGCCTCTACAAAGGATTTCAATTCCTCTAAAGGAATCTTTCGGTTTTTGACGACTCGCTTTTTCCTCTCTAAGTGTCCTTGTTCACGTAAGTTCTTTTTCCATGTGAAGAGAGTTCTGACGCCGACATCAAAAACCTTGGCTGCCTCGACATGGCTGTGCCCCTCTTTGATGTAATCTAATGCTCGCTGTTTAAAATCTGTACTATATGCCATAGCTTTATTATAACATGCTTGTTTGAAACTAAGCAACTATACTATAATTTGAATCCTTTTGCTCACGATACTACTATAGAAATCAAGCATGAGTAAAACCAGTGGAACTTACCCTGACACGGAATTCCACTGGTTTTTATGATTTTTCTCAGACTAACTTCCAATTCTACTAGCGGTGGAACTTACTTTGGGAATTTAGCTTGTATTCTCTACTCACTTTTTGAAAAAGTTACAAGTCCAATAACTGACAACAAGAGAGAAATTCCAGAAATACTTAGCATAATAGAAATCATGTTATTCTCACCAGTGGCTGGTAACTGTTTTCCTTCTTTGATGACTGTAGCTAAAAGCACTTGTTGATCACTTCCAGCTAGTGTTTTATTCTCATGCTTAGCTTCTATATTGGAATGATGTATTGTAATTGATGTAGCTTTCTCAATTTTATCATTGCTAATTGAAGGCTTAATAGTTGAGACTTGTCTATTTTGACTTACTAATTTAACAGGTTGCACTTGAGAAACTGGCTTGATCGTTACAACTGGTTTAGCTGGAATAACTGGATTAACTGGTGCAACTGCTTTAGTTGGATCAACCGGCTTAACTGGTACAACTGGTTTGGTTGGGATCTCTACTTTATTAGCCTTAAGTTTTACAACCGTTTCTTTTAGAGCTTTGATTACTTCATTAATTTCTTCTTGACTAGCTTCTGCATTTTCCAAAAGTAGCTTAGCTTTGTTGAAAATAAGATGATATGCATCTTTCTCCTCTTTGCTAGCTGTCAAAAATCTTGGATCTTTTTCTTGGAACTTCACTTCATCCTCGATAACATTCTTTAGGCTCATAAAATCTGTTTCTTTCCCATTCAGCTGGTCTTGAGCTTGCAAGAAAGTGGTCAACAGACGGTCAATTTCATCTTGAGTTATCAAATCTTTTGTAATTAATAATGCCAAGAGTTTAAATTCACGATCATATTGACCTTTGCGTTCTTGATCAGAATTTATATATTTACCTTTTTTAACTGTCTCAGCATATGCTTTAATGGCATTCTTCAATGATGTGATATCAGATTCCTTACCATCCAATGTTTGCATAGCAGACTCTAAAGCCTTAACAATTTGGTCAATTTTATCTTGGTTAAGTTTACTTCCCAATGCTAGTTGCGCATCTTTGACACTTTGCTCAAACATCTCTTTTAAATTCTGTTTTGTATTATAATATCTTGGAGTTTTAACTACTTCCATTTGTTTATTTAAAGCTGCAATCAGAGCTAACTTAGAAACAACTGAAAGTGACAAAACATTATTTTTACCAAACAGAACTTTAAATGGTTGAAGATTATCAAGTAATTCATAACCGTTTGACAGATTTACAAGAACTTTATATTCACCAGTAACCACTTTCTTACCATAAGAATGTTTACCATATGTTTCAGCTGGCAAGACTTGACTCTGACCGTCTTCACCTACTAAAGTAATCATTGTAGTTCCAGGAACAGCTTGATTAAAGCCAACCGTTACTGGGGCATATTTCATTTTGTTAGCCAAGAAGGTAATAGTTTGAAAACTATTTTCTTTCGTTAAATCAAATTCCTTAGATAGAGCACTCACAAATTTCAACTCTGTACGATCATAGCTAAAAATTTCTGCAACATAATGCCCAAATTTCAAGAAATTAATATCTTTTGACTTATCAACGGTTACATATTGACCTTCGCTATTTTTAATGCGATAAACATAAGTTGTATCAATCTCATCATTGGTTTTATTGTTTAGTATAGCAATTTTTACACGACCACTATTTTCTTCACCTACAAGATCTTTGAGAGATATAAAATCTACATTTCCCGCAAAGTCTTCCACATAATAGAAGATTTTCGATTTATCAATGTTCTTAGGAAGTGTATAACTACCATCTTCATTTTGTTTGATAATCTGATACTGTTCGATTTCTGAATCTGCCGCCTCTCTATTTTCAGAAGGACGAATATAAAAGACTTTTTCTAGAAGAATTCCGCCATTTCCGACATCCTGAGGTTTACGAGCTATAAATTGTTCTTGATTTTTTTGAGAACGAATATATCCCGAAGTAATCAGAGGTTTTTGTGTATCGATTTGAATTTTAAATATTGTGTATTGTTCTTCAGCTCCAGGGACATCTGGCTTATAACTAATAACATAGTCATAAATTCCATCAGAGACTCGATTTCCATTAGAATCCTGTCCTCCCCAAGCTGTTTTATCTACAATGTAACTTCTTGGATTTCTAGTATCGCCATCAAAATAATTTTTCACAAGGTCTGTTGGACGACTTTGCCAAATAGGCTGACTGTGTGTTGTATCCGAAGAATCATAAACAGT
The DNA here is from genome assembly GCF_013277505.1 of Streptococcus sp. k-378. Lineage (NCBI taxonomy): Bacteria > Bacillati > Bacillota > Bacilli > Lactobacillales > Streptococcaceae > Streptococcus > Streptococcus sp. k-378. The sequence continues at coordinate 2,799 of NZ_VMNC01000045.1, forward strand.
TGCACGAAGATTTACCAAGTTTCTATAGACAAGAGTTTTAAATTGAACAGAATCTTTATTACCATCATCGTTCGGCGAGATAGCAAGGCGAACATTACCCTTTTCATCTAATTGAAGATGGTATTTTCCTTCATCATCTTGTTTCACTCCGAGTACAGTCACTCGATTTCCTTGACGCTCTGCTTTTAAAACATTTACATCATTTTCAGAACTTGTTAAATAAGTTGCATCGTCTGAAGGTGAAATTCCTGGATTATCTTTATCAATTTCAGAGTAAAATCCACTGTTTCCTTCCTTAATCAATTGATAAATTGGTTTTTCAATTGCAGGTAGATTTTGGAATTCTCCCTTAAATCCCATAAATGGTAAACCAATAACAGAACCATCATCTGCAGGATTGACAAATCTAACAAATCCTTCTAGAAAATAACCATTTGGCATTATTTTGCTAAGTTCTTCAGTAAACTTACTTGTATCTACACTAACTGTTACTGTCTTCGTACTATGAGCTTTCACAGTTACTTCGGGCCAAACTGTTTCAGTTAGTTTTCGTGGACGGAGAGTGAATTTTCCTTCTTCAACTTCGTCCGTATTTGTATTTACAATCATCTTCAATGTTCGGTCTTTATCCGAAATATTATGAATTATAACTTCAAAGGTAAATTTATCACCAACATTACCAAGAGTAACACTTGGATAGTTATTTGCACCTGTTACAAATAAATCTGTACTTGTTGCCGCCATCGTGTCAACTACGCCAGCACCTTGGTGACGTGGAGAAGTATAGGCTCCAGTTTGTTTATTAAAATGTGGTTTTGCAGTAGACATAATTAAAGCTTTTACAATCTCTGAAATTTGACTAGCTGATAATTCAGGATGTTTCTTTGCTAAATATTCTTTGACTAATGCTGCGACACCAGCTACATGAGGGGCCGCCATACTTGTTCCACTTATACTTCCATAACTATTGTCGTTAAATGATGAATAGATATTTCCACCAGGTGCAGTAACATCTGGTTTCAATTGTCCATCTGTTGTAACTCCCCAACTTGAAAAATCTGACAATTGGTCTGCAACATCTGATTTACGATTATCCATCTTGTGATTAAAGACAATTTTATACTGACCAGACTTAAGAATTTCACCATAATATTTTGAAATAAAGACAGATGGGATTTTCTTAGCATCACCTGTAACAGACATACTAACATTTGCACCTTCAACGTTGTTATAAATTAAAACTCCAGCTGCACCGTGTTGAAGAGCATTTTTAATCTTATCAGAGAAATGGATTTTACCACGTTGAATCAGTGCTAACTTACCTCTTACATCAATATTAGCAAAATCTTCTTCACGACCAATACCCGTTGCTACATATTCGTATTCTTTCCCTTTTTCAAAATCTTTTTCTGTTTCAGGTCTATTAAAATCAAACTTACCATAATCAAGGGTAGCGTCATTTTCTAAACCTTTTACTTCAAAGACTTCAGTAGTTAGAATTTTATTATTAATCGAAGCAACAGAAATTGAATCTTCTACTGTAGAGGGATTTCCGACGAGACCATAATCAGGATTTTCTGCTAATGGTTGTGAAAAACCTCTACCGAAAGTATTGCTATTACCAGCAGCAATAACAACAGATACTCCTTTAGTGCGTGCTCTTTTTACTGCTTCAATAATATCTGAACCCGCATCTACAGTTGAACCCGCACCTGCACCCAAACTCATATTGATCACATCCGCACCTAACGCAACTGCGTCATCAACGGCTTTTACATAGAGGGCAGAGGCTGTAGTTTTATCTCTATCTGAAAAAACTCTCATAAACATAATTTGAGCTTCTGGCGCCACCCCATAAACCTTCTCAGAATTCGGGGCTTTATTAACTGGATTTCCAGCTACAATACCAGTAACGTGCATTCCATGAGACTCTTTTTCAGCCTCTTTTATATTATCAGTTCCATCAAAGTAATCATAAGCATATACTACCTTGTCACTGTACCATTTTCCATAGTCAATACCGGCAGCTTTTTTAGCTTTTTCGATATCATCCTGATTTTTAAATTTCGCCTTTGACGGATCAGAAATACGCAGAACTTCATGATTCAAATCAAGGCCTGAATCTATAACAGCGACTACAGTTCCTTGCCCTTTGTGTCCTGCTTCCCATGTTTTAGGGACAGTAATCATTTCATTACTGGAGATACTATTTGGCTTTTCTTTATGTCCACTTTGAGATAACGACTGTGATTGTGAACTTTCGGAAGAAGAACTTCTTTCTACTGCTGATTCTTCCTTCTTCTCTTCACTTTTTATAGCAGTCTTTTCTTTCTGTGTGATTACATTCTTGTCTGACTTATTATCTCTATATTCTATAGAATCATCTTGTTTTACTGACGCTGTCGCTTCTGTTTTTTCCTTTGAAGAAGAATCTAGAGCATTCTTGTCAGCCGTGACTGACGGTGCGAGCTTATTTGAATCATCTAATTTATTAATTATTACTGCATGTGTAACTTGATTGGATGTTTCAAATTTCCCCTCAGCAGCACTAACCTGTACTAAAGCAAATCTGCATGCAAAGACCGATAGCAGAAAAATCGTTGCTATTTGGTACTTTTTATGACAAAAATCTTTGCAGTCTCCCATAAAATCACTCCTTTTTATTTAAATTAAAAGTATTATATCCTAAATTATCTGAAAATTCTATCAAAAACTTATTTTGTAACAAAATTGTAATATTAATCACTCTTCTCATGTAATTTAAACATAAAGAAATTTAATCTCGATTAATACAAGACTAAATTTCTTTATTAAATAATTACTTTCCATTCAATTACTCATTAAGCAAAAACCTTACTAATCACGGTCATAGAATAGTTCATGTGCTTTTATAGTAGATTGAAACTAGAATAGTACACCTCTACTTCTAAAACATTGTTAGAAATCGATTTGACTGTCCTGATCGATTTGTCCTATTCTTATTTCATTTTACTATAATCGTGAATTAAGCATTTCAGGAACTGTGACAAACGTAACCGTACAATAACGAAGTCTATTGAAAAATCTCCAGATTAGTGAACTTAGCGATAGTTCCTAATCTGGAGATTTCTTATTTTCACCTTTCTTGTACAACTTTAGTCCATGGTAAATAAGCCTCTAAAACCTCTTTGTTTACGAGCGTTTCCTCGTTTGGAAGACATTCTAGAAGATAGGATAGATATTTCTCGCTATGTAATTGATGACGTTTAGCTGTTTCCAACAAGCTCATAATAATAGCTCTTGCTTTAGCTCCTTCAAAACTTTGAGAAAACAACCACCCTCGCTTTTTAAAATTTAGCTTAGGCTAAAAGAGTCCACTGGACTCTTTTACTCCGTCCCATTTTAGCGTGACTACCACGCTTTGTTCTATCTTTCTTCATATTTAAATAATATCAAAACCAAGCATTAATTTCAATGATAAATAAGTAAACTCATAGCTTTTGAGTAAAGAAAAAAGCTTAGAATGAACTAAGCTTTTTAAAAACGAATCGTTTCACGTGTTTTCTCATATGAAGTAACAAAGCGATTGGTTACACCAGGCTCTGCCACTTCCAATGCTTGAGAAATCTTGTCAAATGAAGCGTGATAATCAAATTCTTTTTCAAAAATATCTAAAGCTTCGTTAAATGCTTCTTGAATGCGTTCATCAAATGAGCGATAGCGGTTAGAATATTGCAAGAGTTGCTCTGTTAAGGTTGCATATTGTACAATATTATAAGTTTCCATTTCTAAAGCTTCCATATCATTCGTTGCAATTTCAAGAACTCGGGTAACAGATTCAATGTTAATCATTTTCTGTTCTAACTCAACCATTAAATCCTCGGTATTATTGCTTGCCGTAAAGAATAATTTCAAGAAAGTTTGTGGAATACCTGGCAGATTGCGTTTTTCCATGTATCGCTTGATAGTATGGAGACGATTGACATAAACATTGGACTTTTGACGTGCATTGATATCATCTTTCTCAATTTGTGTCAGGCGCTCACTAACTGAAATTTGCTCATCTTCAATATCTTTTAGTTGAGTTTGTAAATCCTCAAGATTTTCTTCAAGAACTGAATAAGCTTGGGTTGGTTCTTCTTGATTTGAAGTTACCTCAACAATAGCTGCCTCAAAACTCTCTAATTCTGTCTGAATACGACGAACATGGCTTGCAGCTGTCTCAGGAAGTAAATAGGTCTTGCTCAAACGTGCAATATCTTCTCCCAATAAAGTATTATTCTCTTTCATATGTTGAAGGTAAGTTGGAAGAGTTGCAAGTAGATTTTCCACTACTTTCTGAGCAGCAATTTCTCGAGTAAAAATATCATACAAGGCATTGATTTCCTCTTGTGCCTGTCCATTCTCATATTCGGCATTATCCAATTCCAACTGGCAAATATTCTCTTGGTTTTTCTTGAATGCTTCATAGAGCAAGTGGAAACGCGCTTCAATATCCGTTTCAACAAAATGATAATTAGCATCTAAGAGCTTACGATAACCATCTTCTAAATCTTCTAGTTGATCTGGTAGCTCTTTAGATAATGTTGTTACAATTGCTGGTATACGATCAACGATATGTGTCAAAGCCAAGATATGATTTTCAGCATTATCCAAAATCACTGCGGCTTCCACAGGGTCACCCGATGAATTCAAGGTTACAAATTGTGAAAATTCAGATTGGATATTTTCTAATTGTTTTTCAATTTCATCCAAGGCTTGACCATACTGTTCTGAATTTTCAGCAACTCTATGCTGAAGTTCCTCAAATAAATCCAAAGCATGAAGAACACGACCACTATTTTTAGATTCTTGCTTCTCTAAGTCTGCCAAAGCATTGCGAATTGCCGCAATATCTTCTTCAATCAAAGTAATTTGACTCTCAATTTGGTCAATTTGATGACTGGCCTTGAGAAAACGAAATGAATGGTTATAGCCTTCTGCTTCAAAGAGATTATTTTCAATATCGGCAAAAGAGTTGAGAGATAAATCGACCCATTTTTGATTCCATTCACGGAAAGCCACTTGACTTTGTCCAATCAAGTGCATATTTTTTACAGCTTCTACTTCATCATTTACTGGAAGATTGTATAGTTCTTCTTTTCTTTCTTCTAGCGCCTCTAATCTCCCCTCGTTTCGCTTACGTAGAAAGATTGCCACTACATAAGCCAGAACTAAAATGACTGCAATTGCAACCATTAAATAAATTAGTTGTCCATTAGACATATCAAACTCCTTTTTTACTTGAAACAATCGTAACGATTATATCATATTTTTTAGACCAAGGGAACTACTTCTCCCTATTTTTTAGACATCAAGTGTACTATAGACAGCATTTTCTTCGATAAACTCACGACGAGGCTCTACTCGATCCCCCATCAACATATCAAAGATTTTATCTGCTTCTGCAGCATCATCTACAGAAACTCTAGCCATCAAGCGATGTTCGGGATCCATGGTTGTTTCCCACAGCTGATGATCGTCCATTTCACCTAGCCCCTTATAACGCTGAATAGTCGGTTTGGTACGACCTTCACTATAACGGGCTAAAGCTTCTTGGAGTTTGATTTCTTGATCTGCACCCGGCTGGATATATTCTTTAATCTCGCTTCCAACCTTGACACCATAGATTGGTGGTTGGGCAATATAAACATAACCAGCTTCTAGGATTGGTTTCATATAACGATAAATCAAGGTTAAAAGAAGGGTACGAATATGGGCTCCATCGACATCGGCATCGGTCATCAAAACGAGTTTTTGGTAACGGGCTTTCGAAACATCAAATTCTGCGCCAAATCCTGTTCCCATGGCTGTGAAAAGACTACGAATTTCTTCGTTAGCTAGAATCTTATCCATACTTGCTTTTTCAACGTTCAAAATCTTACCGCGAATTGGAAGGATAGCCTGAAACTCACGGTTACGACCAGATTTGGCTGATCCACCAGCTGAGTCTCCTTCGACGATGAAGAGTTCTGTTTCAGCAGGATTGTTAGAAGAACAGTCTGCTAGTTTCCCTGGAAGGTTGGAAATTTCCAAACCAGATTTTTTACGAGTGACTTCACGCGCACGCTTGGCAGCCACACGAGCCTTGGCAGCCAAAATCCCTTTTTCCACGATACGCTTGGCAATCTGTGGATTTTCCATGAGGAAATCGGAGAAGGCTTCACTGAAGAGGCGATTGGTAATCTTGACCACTTCGCTATTTCCCAATTTGGTCTTGGTTTGTCCTTCAAACTGTGGATTTGGGTGTTTAACTGAGATAACTGCAGTTAATCCTTCGCGGACATCTTCCCCAGTTAAATTATCTTCATTGTCTTTCAGTAACTTATTCTTACGAGCATAATCGTTGATAACACGTGTCAAGGCTGTACGGAAACCTTGTTCATGCGTTCCACCTTCATGGGTATGAATATTATTGGCGAAACTCATGACATTTTCATGGTAACCAGTTGTGTACTGCATGGCTACCTCAACTGTGATATCATCCATCTCACCGTCTGTATAGATTGGTGTATCAAAGATTACATCCTTGTTCTCGTTGATATATTCAACGTAACTAGCAATCCCACCTTCATAATGATAATGCTTGGTTTGTTCCAAACCTTCACGCTTATCTGTAATTGAAATTTGAAGACCGCGATTTAGAAAGGCCAACTCTTGAATCCGTTTATTTAATTTATCAAAATCAAAGATTGTTGTTTCAGTGAAGATTTTTGGGTCCGGTGTGAAGTGAACAGTTGTTCCTGTTTTATCCGTATCTCCAACTATTTCAAGATCTGCGACAACATGACCACGACGGTATTCTTGGTAATGAATCTTACCATTTTTGTGAACATGAACGTCTAATTGAGTTGAAAGGGCATTAACAACTGACGACCCCACGCCGTGAAGACCACCTGAAACCTTGTATCCGCCACCGCCAAATTTTCCTCCAGCGTGAAGGACAGTAAAGACAGTCTCAACGGCAGGTCGACCTGTTTTTTCCTGAATATCGACTGGAATACCACGCCCATTATCCACAACAGTAATCGAATCATCTGGCTCAATAAAAACTTGAATATGGCTGGCAAATCCTGCCAAGGCCTCGTCAATTGAGTTATCAACAATTTCCCAGACTAGATGGTGAAGACCTTCTTTTGAGGTTGATCCAATGTACATCCCTGGACGCATACGAACAGCCTCTAAGCCCTCTAAAACTTGAATTTGACTGGCATCATAATCCTGTGCCTGCAGATTTTTGATTTCTTCTGTCATCTTATTCCTTTTTCTTACATGTCTAATACTTGTCTTAAATTCACGATACTGGTAAACAAGTGGGTATCAAGTCCTGCAGCTTGACCTGCTTCGATATCAATCGGTCGATCACCAATGACAAGACCTGAGCTAATCTGATACTTTTTTCTTAAATAAAGCACGGACTCGGGATTTGGCTTTCTCTTAAAGCCTGAGCTAGAAGTCACCACTTCTGTAAAATAAGCTGCTATAGAGGTTTTTTCTAAAATTTCCAAAACCTGATTATTTCGATGAGAGACCAAAAAATGACTGCCACCTTGATTTGAAATGTCTTCCAATAGGTCAAAAACTCCTTCAAATAAAATCGGGTGTTCAAGCTCTCTGGCTTCATTTTCCTTGTACTTTTCTAAAAAATTCTCTAAATTGGGAGCGAATGTCTCAATCGCCAAATCAGTAGAAACCTTTAAAGCTTGATAGACACTGTCATGGTCTTGTATAATGCCATACAGTGCCAATGTTTCAACAAATGCAGCTGTTGAAATTTCATAATTATCCAGTAAAGTTCCACCTAAATCCCAGATATAATCGTGATATTTCATACCCTTCATTATAGCATTTTTTTATGAAAAAAGCGATGATTTCCCTGATTTTTCCACATAAAAAACGAGAGAATAACTCCCGTTTTACTGATTTTTACCAAAGACATCTCGATAGAGCATTCCTGTTCGTAAAGTCTCTGCGTCTCCTCCTAGTTGCTCTACCAACTCGTAGGCAAAGGCAAGGGCTGTCGAGGGACCTCGACTGGTTGTCAAGTGACCATCTACCACTACTGTTTCCTTGACGTAGTGACCATCAAGGATTTGCTCTTGAACACCATCATAACAAGTGTACTGCTTGTTTTTCAATACCCCTGCTTGATTGAGGGCAATTGGTGCCGCACAAATGGCTGCTAGTTTCTTCCCTTCTTGCTCGAAGCTTTGCAACTCTTGAATCAAGGCCTGATTATCGCGCAAATGTGCAGAACCAGGCATACCGCCAGGAAGAACAATCATGTCATAGTCTGATAAATCTCCATCAAAGACATGATTTGCTCTTACTTGGATTGCATGCGAACCCGTTACTTGCTTTTCAAAACCAACCATATCACAAGTAATATTTGAACGACGCAAGACATCTACAACTGTCAAAGCTTCAATTTCTTCAAAGCCCTGAGCTAACATAACTGCTACTTTTACCATGATTTTCTCCTTATTTGATTTGTTTTAATACAAGCTTTTTCCGCTTGAATGGGACTTTTCCGCTCTTTTCTTCAGCTAGATTTGTCTGGTAACTCATCGATAAAAGCAAACCAACACCAATCAGATTACTGATAATAGCCGATCCCCCTTGCGAAATGAAAGGCAGTGGAATCCCGGTCAAAGGAAGCAAGCCCGTTACAGCACCGATATTTTCAAAAATGTGGAAGAGCAACATCATAATCAAACCAGTGGAAATATAGGTGTAGAACTGGTTATTTGATTTGAGAGTAATCTTCAACATACGGTAAATCAACATGAGGTAAAGGACAATAACCAGGACAGAGCCAATAAAGCCAAAATCTTCTGCAATGACCGTGAAAATCATATCTGACTCACGAACTGGAATAAGCAGATTTGAAGTATTAAAACCTTGGCCGAATAAGCCACCACTCCCAATAGCAATCTGCCCTTGAGCCTGCTGGTAAGTCGTTGTTTGGGCAAACTCAAAGGGATTGAGCCAAGCCAGAATCCGATTAATTTGGTAGGTCGGCATTCCAATCTGGTGAAGAAAAGCTCGTCCGTCCTTGCTAATAAAGATAGCTAAGAAACCAGCAACTCCTGTTACAGCAGTCACAAATACTGGGATAATAATTTTCCAAGAAACCCCTGATAATAAAACGATTCCTGAGAAAATGGCTACAAAAACCAAAGCCGTCCCCAAGTCACTTTGAAGTGCTAAAAGAACTAGGACTGGAATGGTAAAGAGAATCATCCAGAAAATTAACAAAAAATCCAGCGGAACCGTGCGTCTCCATTCCTTGTGTTTCTTTGTAAATTGGACAATGACACGAGCCAACATGAGGATATAGGATATCTTCATAAATTCTGACGGTTGGAATAGGGTAATTCCATTTATTGATACCCAGTTTTTGGCACCCGTTGATGCAACTAAGCTTGGATTATAAAATACAATCGGCAAGATCATAAGTCCCAAGCCTAAAATATATAGAAAGGGGGTCACCTTCCAAAGAAATTCTGTATTAAAGAGCATGACCACAAAACCAATCACAAGCCCCAAGGCAATCCAGGCGACCTGCTGCCCTAAAATGGGCAAAATATTATTGGGATAATCATGACTAACGGCTATATAGATAGCCACCACACCGATGACCAGTAGAAAAAATACTGGCAAGAGCAAACTATAATCGACTCTAGAGTCGAGAGAACGTTTCATATATACTAACCTTATACTTTCATACAATACTATTTATCAAAGTTCATTTAAAAATTTATCAACAGCTTCATCAACTTCGGATCGAGAGACGGTTTTAACAGTCGCTTCTTTTGCTAGAGAAGTCACTATTTGCTTACCATATCGTTTTCCGACAATTCTCCTATCCAAAATAAGAGTTAAAGAACGTTGGTGTTCGCGTCTCATACTTCTTCCCAAAGCCTGTTTTAAACGAATAATGGCCATTGGCAATTGATAATCATAAAAGGCATTTTTCCCTTCTTGAATTAGTTCCTGATTGATCTTTTTCGTCAAGGGCTCTTGGGGATTTTGGAAAGGAAGTCTTGGTACAACTTGAATCACAAAAGGATGACTTGAAAAATCAACTCCCTCCCAGAAACTTGCTGCACCAAGCAAGATTTGTTGTTCTCCTTTTTCAAAGCGCTTCTTTAGCTGATGAACATCCCCATTTTTATACTGGGCCAGATGGCTTACAGGAAGTATGTCTGAAACTGCTAGAAGCATATCTTTAGCGGTAAAGAGAACCAAAATCGGTTGCTGGAAAGCTTGAATTTCCACTAGTAAATCAGCTACCTCTTTGGCATAGACTTCTAAGGAAGTTTCTGTCACCAGAGGGAAATCTTTGACCAAGACCACTTCTTGGTCCTGTTTTCTACGAGCTTCAATCTTGACAAATTTGGCTTCAGGATAGCCTAAAAGGTCGGCCAAAGAAACTCTCTGACTAATCTCAAGAGTAGCCGATACTCCCAAGACTTGACAACTCTCAGGTATTAAAGAGGACAGAAGAATACGGCCAGATTTTGTAGAAGAAATCTGAATTTTCTTTTGACTCGTTTCAGTTGCTTCAAGCCAGTAATCTCGGTCAGCTGTAAAATAGCGGACCAGCTCCTCAAAGCCTTCTACTTCTAATTCTAAAAAATACTGATGGAGATTGGCTAGAGAATCTAAGATATTTTTCCTAGATTTACCAGACTGAAATTGTTCTATCAAGTAGAAGCACTCAAAGCGAATACTTTCTAGTATTCGTTGCTGGACCTTATTTTGCTCCTCCAGTAAGGCCTTATCAACTAAATCAATAATATACTGGATATCGTAGGTCTCTTGAAGCAGATTTTCTAAAGCCAACAAAACTTTTTGAACTTCATCGATAATCAGTAAACGGTCACTGACAAATTCAGGATTATCTTCAAGTCTGGTTACAAGATAGGCATGATTGGCCACTAAAAGCTTGCAAGTCTCTGCCCTTTCTTGACTACGTTTCCAAAAATCTTCCGTCACAAATAAGCTTTGAGATGATAAATTCCCGTCATGACGAAGATCTGTTAGAAAATGTTGGTAACGGTAGAGTTGCCCGATTTCATCCAAATCTCCTGTCTCTGTCTCAGTAAGCCAGACCAAGACTTGCATTTTAAAGCGTCTAAATAAGCGATTTTCATCATTTTCCTGCAAGGAACGATAAAAGGCATCCAACTTCAAATAATTTTGAGGCCCCTTTAAAGAATGAATATCTGTATGAAATACTTCCTTGAGGCGTTTACCTTCTTCTTCCATGATTTGATTTTGAAGAATCTTTGTCGGAACGCTAAGGACAATCTGACGCTCTTTTACTTGGGACAAAGCGGGTAAGAGATAGCCATAAGTTTTCCCAATCCCTGTCGGCGCTTGAATCAGAGATACAGACTCATCTTTCAATAGCAAGCCAACCTCTTTAGCAAAACTTTCTTGTTCCTCCCTCACTTCAAGGTTCAACAGAGAAATATTTTTAGAAAAATCTTGGGATAGTTTTCGTGGTTCCAGGGGAGCTCCAGTTTTCTTGAAATACAGTCCTTGAACTTGGACCAAATCTGAAGAAGTCAGGATAGATTGGTTGCGATAAATTTCCTCAATAACCAAGTAGGACTCATATAAGAGAGCGTCAGCCATTTCCAGCAAGCGTTCCAAGAGACCTTTAGGAAGCTGGGCCATCTTTTCCCGTAGAAATAAGAGTAATTCCGCAGTAGCTTGGGCATCTGAAAGGGCTGTGTGGGCGTGTTTAAGAGGAATTCCTAATTCTCGACACAATATCGGTAAACTATATTTTTCCAGTTCAGGGAAAAAGACCTGAGCCAATTCGACCGTGTCAACACGAGGATTTCTTAGTTCATAACCTTCAAAAAATAAATTTTCTGCCAAGAGATTGGCATCAAACTGAACATTATGGGCTACAAAAATCCCATCCTTCACCAAGTCAAAGATTTTTCTAGCAACTTGCGAAAAATCAGGTGCTTGCGCCAGACGTTGGTCTGTCAATCCTGTCAGTTCTTTGATATGAGCATCCAAAGGTTCATGTGGATTAACATCCGTCGTATAGTGATCAACGATTTTTCCGTCCTCAATCACAACAATGCCCACTTGGATAAGTTTAGCCTTACTACCTGTGCTAGTTGCCTCTAAATCCACCACAACATAGCGATTACCAATCGTTTTCATTATAAAAAATTATACCAAAAAAAGGGCCATTTGGCACCTGCAAACATGGGATAATTTTCAAACTCAAGAACACTACTTGTCTTAAAAATCCCAGCAAACAGAGCATCCTAGCCTACTTATTTTTTTGAAAATATTGGAGAATAAGAAAAATTGAGAGAAGAAATGTTTGCATTTTCCTTCTCTCAACGAATCATTTGCTTTATTTAACCATATCAGGATCGTAATCATAAAATCCTATATCAAGGAAACGGTTTTTAGGGTGAAGTTTACGAACTTCTTCATCCAGCAAGAAGGCTTGGTCATGGCTAAAGTTACCCTCTTGGATCAAGCTACGCGCTTGGATAAAGAGTTTTGCAATCTCAACAAAGTTCTGACCAGGTGTATAGAGACCTTCTAATTTCCAGTGAGTAAAACCATGCTCCACCAATTCTGTTAATTTGGTCATCAAATCAAGGTCATTGTTGGCAAAGATGTGGGTCCCATGATTGTCTTCAAAAATGGAATAGTGGCTCTCAGGATCACTTGGCTCAGCCAAAAAAAGGTCACGCTTGCGAGTCTTTTCATCATCGATATGCGTAAAGTTATAGTAGTTTTGCAAGAGCGGACGTTTAGAATGATGGATGACACTAGCACCGTAAACCAAAACTTCAGCAGGAATTTCTAAAATCTCGGGCATTTTGAAGAGTTCAGCAGATGGAATTTCACGCGCCAAAACAGCCTCAGATGCGCCAGCCTTTTGTCCCCAGAAGTTAATCTGACGACTGCTAGTTACCATAGTCGAAGCATCGTAGATGGTCTTAAATGAATAACCATCGCGGTTGACTACGTAAAAGACACCTGCATCCCCAATCGTAATGTAGTCTGTCTTAATTTCTTCCAAAAAGTCTAAGAAAGGCTTGATACGATCCATCATATCTTGGTGCATGAGAGCATTGACCGCAACGATCAATTCCTTACCAGCATCATGAACCAACTTAGCGATTTCACGTAATTGGCCATAACTAAAGGTCGTTGGCAGACGAAGGCCAAAATCTTTCTCACCGACATAGATACGGTCTACGCCAGCTTCGAGTAGTTGTTCGACTTGTTCAATACTTTCAGCAGTTGCTGTAATGATAATCTTTTCGATAGGAAAAACTATACCACATTTCTAGCAAATCAGCCATGCTTTGAAAATGAAAAGGGACTTTATTCTTTTTGTAACCTTTCTGTAATAATTCTCTGCCGAAAAAATGATAAAATAGGTATGTACTGTTAAGGAGAGAATCATGCCCGTAAGAAAATTACAATCCTATGAGGTAGACTATCAAGAAGAATTAAACCAGCAACTTCCTCATTATCAAGCTTATGCACCTGAAGCACAAGCTGATAGCAATCTCAAAGAAATTTTATTTTTTGTTAATATCGCTGTTTTTTGTATCTGTATTGCTATCTTTAGTTTTATCTTTTTAGCATTAAAATTATCAACTGCTCTTGCCTTTGCCGCAGCAATCGGATCCAGCTTACTTGTTTTAAAAGTTCAACGGTCTATTATCAAACGAAAACGTAGAAAATAAATCCAAAAGAGTCTGGGACAAAAGGATTTTGATTTTAGGAATTCTTTATTATAAGTTTTTAAAATCGATAGATTAGACAAAAAAGCGAACAAAACAGAATTCTGAGTGTCAGATAACTTGTTTTGTTCGCTTTTTATATTTAAGGTTAGACTTTTGCCCCAGACTCTTTTTATTTTTTCTTTTTCGATGGTGTGTGGATGGCAATCTTCACTTCAAAGATTGTTCCCTTGGGTTTATTATCTTTAACAGTAATGGTTCCTTTAAGCGCATCTACAATTTGCTTGGCCAGAGATAATCCTAAACCGAAACCACCTTTTTGACGAGTTCTAGCCTTGTCCACTCGATAAAAACGATCAAAAATTTTCTTTTTATCTTCTGTCGAAATACCGACTCCATTATCAGAAACCAGTAAATACAGATTACGATCGGTCGCCGAGATAAGAAAATCAATTTCACCATCCTCTTCAGTATACTTGACAGCATTATCAAATAGGATAGTCATCAACTGCTTCAAGAGAAGCTGGTCTGTGACAATCGGACGATGGATACGATTTTCAAAACGGAAGACACGATCATTTTCCGAAGCAATCATCTCATAGTTTGTGAAAGTCGTATTGAAAAAACTAGTTGGAACTTCTGCAAGCTCCGGCTTAATCCCATCATCTCTCCGAGCTAAGTTCAGCAAGTTTGTCGTCAAAAAACGCATATTTCGGACTTCTTCCAAACTCGATGCAATACTTTCGCTCACATCCATAATGGTAGCTTCTGGCTTACGGAAAAGGGTCTCTAAGCGATTTTGCAAAACTGCAAGTGGAGTCCGTAACTCATGACTGGCATTTTCCACAAAGGACTGCTGCTTCTGCATGCTCTCAAGCAGGGGTCGAACACTAACCCGAGCTAGATAAAGACTTGCAAGCAAAGACAAAATCCAGAAACTTACCATCACAACGACAATCAATTGCTCATGCTTTTGACTGGCCTGCTCCAACTGACTGGTATTTATCAAGACAGCAGCATACTTGATATTGGTTGAAACCGAACTGATATTGGTTTCCATCAAAATCATGCGATAGATTTCTTCCTGCCCATAGCTATTAAAAACCTGAATCTGGTAGATATGGCCTAGTTCTTTTTTCTCTAACCTAATCTTATCCAAGCCCAAAAATCGATTTCCAGAAAGAAGTTGAGTAAAGTCCTTATCAAAGAGAATGACTTCCGTATTGGAACTGACATTAGGTTTTATTTCTACTTTACTAGCGTCCGCCCTAGCATTTTCTAAATCTTTAATCTCTTCTGTTGCCCTATTCACTGCCAGTTGAATAACTGCTTGAGGATTTTCACTTAGTACGTGGAGCTTATCATCCACTGAAGTATAGAGACTCGAGTGCATGACCTGTAAAATAATCAGAGTCATGGTAGAGAAAATCAGAGTGAAGACACCAAAGTTGCGGATAAAATAACTAAAATCATCCGCATACCATGTTTTTTTTAGTTTACTGAACATCTTTTAAAATATACCCAACACTGCGCAAGGTTTGCAAATTATCTGCAAAAGTGGTTCCTTTTAATTTCTTACGGACTTTTGAAACATAAACTTCGACAACTGAAATCGTTGTGTCACTATCAAATCCCCATAGACGATCAAAAATCTGCGTCTTAGGCAAAATAACATTTTGATTTTGAAGGAAATAAACTAGTAAATCGAACTCTTTCCCCAGCAATTCGACTGGAGTATCTTCAACCTTAACGGTATTTGTTGATAAATTGATGAGAATATCTCCATAAGATAGCGTATTTTCATTAAACTTGCCTGAACGTTTGAGAAGGGCCTGAATCCGCATTTTGAGTTCTTCTAGGTAGAAAGGCTTGGTCAGATAATCATCCGCTCCCAGTTCAAATCCATGTCCCTTGTCATCCAAACTTTCCTTGGCGGTCATGATCAGAACTGGTGTCGTAATTCCCTTTTCACGCAATTCTTTTAAGACTTGGAAACCATTTTTTTCTGGCAACATCAAATCGAGCAAAATCAAGTCATAGACACCACTTTCAGCTTCGTAGAGACCTTCTTCACCATCAAATACCTGCATAACATCCGCAAAATCGTCTAAAAAGTCAAATACTGAATTTGACAGACCTAGGTCATCCTCAACCAATAAGATTTTTATCATGAGAAACTCCTCCTTATTAAAACCATTATACCAAATTTGCCTTAAAAAAAACTCAACTCTCTGCATTTTACATGAGATAGCTGAGTTTTCTTTTTATTTTAGGCTTATTTATGCATTTCCGTATTGAAGAACAACTGCTTCGACTGCAGCTTTTTCACGGTTAATCAAGTCAACACGCGCTGCAATTTCCTTGATTCCCATGCCGATGTTACGGCTAAGAGCAAGGTCAGAAAGTTGTGGCTCAAAGAATTCCTTGTACTCTGCCAAGCGTTGCTGAGTCTTAAATACATGAGCAGGAAGGATAACAAAGCTATCAAAGCTCATATCTCCACCAAGGGCTGCCTTAATCCAAGCCCAGTTTTCACGCGCCCAAGACCAAGCTGTTTTCTGAGTTGCTTGATGAGCTAGGAATTGGTAATACCAAGCAGACAAGTCCTGTGGTTTGACCACAAATTTGTCCTTCCAAGCAGCAATCAAGTTTTGGATATTATCCGCATCTGTACTGTATGCAAGAGCTGCTGCCAACTGGCGTTTAAAGACAGCATCTGTTGCGTGAGTATAAGTATCAAGATAAAGTGCTAACAAGTCTTTAGTCTCATGATGTTTCATCTCATTAATCAGAACTTGTGAGCGAATAGCTGCTGGGAGTCCTGCAAGATTCTCCTTGTGTGTTGCGAAGATTTGGCTAGCGACTTGACTAGCTTCTGCATCATTTGAGCGAATCATCATCGAAACAGCCAGCTGACGAACCAATTCATCCTCATCTGATTCTCCGTCTTTAGCTTCAAAACCAAGACGGTCATAATTATGACGAGCCAATTTAGCAACCAGTCCTTTGAAGGCTGTTTCAGCATCCGTTCCTTCATCAATAAAGCGCTCAAGGGCTGAAATCACTTGAGAAACAGCTGAAACCACCAGATAAGACTCTTCCTTAGCAAGTTTATCAAGAACTGGAAGCAAGTCTGCATAAGAAATGTGCCCTGCCTCAGCCAACAAACGACGTTCTTGAACAATTTGCAGTTTGCTTGTGTTATCAAGTGTCTCTAGCTCAGCAAGAACAGCTTCTAACAAGTCTCCTTGATAGTCGGTAATATAGTGGGCAGTATTTTCAGTGTTGAGACGAAGAGCTCCTTCATTTTCAGCAAGAAGAGCTGCGTAGCCAGGGATTTCGATACTTTCAGTTTCGAGTGTATCAGGCAAGCCTTTCCAGTTGCTATTGAGTGGCACCACCCAGAGACGGTTCTTGTCTTCGTTCTCACCGATGAAGAATTGTTTTTGTGAAATCTTCAAGACATCATTTTCAACTTTGACAGTAAGAACTGGGTAACCAGGCTGTTCCAACCAAGAATCCATGAAGGCTGCGACATCACGTCCTGACGCTTGACCAAGGGCATCCCAAAGGTCACTACCAATGGTGTTGCTGTATTGGTGTTTTTCAAAGTAGGCGTGCAAACCTTTAGCAAAATCAGCATCTCCTAGCCAACGGCGAAGCATGTGCATGAGACGGCTTCCTTTGGCATAGACGATAGCGCCGTCAAAGAGTGTATTGATTTCATCTGGATGTTTAACTTCGACGTGGACAGACTGAACGCCATCAGTAGCGTCACGTTCAAGAGCAAGAGGTACTCCACCTGTTTGGAAATCTTCAAAGATATTCCAGCTTGGTTCGATGGTATCCACACAGACGTATTCCATCATATTAGCGAAACTTTCATTGAGCCAAAGGTCATCCCACCATTTCATAGTCACGAGGTTCCCAAACCATTGGTGAGCCAATTCATGGGCCACAACAAGGGCAACTTGTTGACGGCTAGCAAATGTAGAGTTCTCATCGACAACCAAGTAAACTTCACGGTAGGTCACCAGACCCCAGTTTTCCATAGCACCAGCTGAGAAGTCAGGAAGGGCGATGTGGAGAGATTGAGGAATTGGGTACTTAACTCCATAGTAATCTTCGTAAAACTCGATAGAGCGAACAGCGATATCCAGTGAGAAATCAAGATTTGAAAGTGGATGTGCTTTGGTTGAGTAGACACCTACCAGGGTACCATTTTTAGTTTTAGCGGTCACCCCTTGCAAATCACCAGCAACAAAGGCCAACAAGTAAGAAGACATGCGAGGTGTTGTCTCAAACTTCCAGATACCTGTTTCCTTACGGTTTTCAACATCGATTTCTGGCATGTTTGACAAGGCCAATTCACCTTCTGCTTGGTCAAAGCGAAGAGAGAGGTCAAAAGTTGCTTTGGCTTCAGGCTCATCCACACATGGGAAAGCTTCGCGCGCAAAATGGCTCTCGAACTGAGTAGACAAGACCTCCTTCTTGACTCCATCAACTGTATAATAAGAAGGGTAAATCCCTGTCATGTTGTCTGTAATTTTACCAGAAAAGGCAAGAACCAATTCAACTTGACCAGCCTCAGCCAATTCGATATGAAGGGCTTCATTGTCATGGTCAACTGTAAATGGACGAGCTTGACCTGCAACTTCTACAGAGGTGATTTCCAAATCTTTTTGGTGGAGGGAGATGCAGTCACTCTGTGCTTGACCAGTGATGGTCACTTTCCCAGAAAAAGTCTTGGTCTCACGACTCAAATCTAAAAATAAATCATAATGTTCAGGAACAAATTGCTTAATAAAATGTTCAACTGCTTGCATAGTTTTCTCCTATTCTAAGTTTAAGAGCTGCTGCTCTTCTTCAAACAAACTTATTATATCATATTTTGCTTGAGAAAAAAGGATTGGACAGCGATTTCCAAAACTTTCTTCCGTCTAGCAGTCTACAGGGGGTAGACCTTGCGAAATTCTTCTAAAACAACTTTGCTGTCAGGTGTAAAATTCTGTCCTGCCTCCCTCATCCACTCTGTGAAAAAGTCCTCATGAACCTGACGCCAATAGGCTAGGGATTTGTCACCTTCCCCTTCCTTAAAGGCATGATCAGCAGAAACTTGATTGAAGGGCTGGACAGAAACCTTTGTAATTTCAACAATACAGACAGCCTGATTTTGACTATCTAAAATGACATCAAAAGTTCCTTCTTGAGGAAGAGACTCGTCTTCTAGTGCATAGAGATCGTAGGCTGATGCTGTTGCAGTCTTTTCGCCTCTTAAAACCAAATCTGCTAAAAGGTCTGGTTCCACTCCAAAAGACCAAGCATCGATTTCATCTCCGATAGAAGGATTGATTTGTTTGTATTTATTCCACATTTCTTGCGGTGTCATGGGTGCTCCTTTGTAATTTTTTACTTTCTTCTTTTACACGTTTGAGGTGGTCTAGACGGTCAATCTCTAAATTAAAAATCGCTGGAATAGAACTATAGTGGATAATGCACTCAATCCCCATCTGATTCATTTTTTGTATGAAAGAAGTATTCAGATAACCTGCCACAGCAAAGTCAATATTTTTAATCCTTGCTTTATCCTGCATCTGTCTCAGCATATCTAACATTATTGAACTTTCCATATCATGCCATTGACTGTTTCTCACAGTGCCAAAAACAAAGGAAGTCAAATCATTCATTCCAACTACAATCTTTGAAATGCCCGTTTCCAGTATACTAGATAAGTCAAAATACGCTGACGGTAATTCAATCATCGTGCCGACTTTCCCAGTAAAGCCATACTGACGCAATACTGTAATAGCTTGTTTTAATTGGTCGGCATCATTGACAAAAGGAAAGATAAGAGATAGATTGGGATTGGTTTGATAAACTTCTGTAACGACATGTGCTTCAGCCTGAAATTCATCCAAACACGCCAGTAAACGCCTAGTTCCTCTATATCCAAACAAGGGATGCCCTTCGTCAAAAAACTCTCTAGTCCCCACTAAACAATTGGCTTCTATATTCGTTAATTCAGAAAAACGATACCAAACTTCTTCATCTGAGTACAAGGAGCAAATGGTATCAAGATAATCTTTCACAAATTGCTGACAATTTGCTAATAGGATGTTTTGATTAAGCTCTCTCAATAAGTATTCCCCACGAATCATACCGACGTGGTGCAATAGTTGAGGATAAATTTTTTCAAGAATTTTTTCGCCACTAAGGGCAAGTTGCTTTTTCATAGCCATTCACCTCGTCTTAAAAGATACAATATCATATATAATTATATGAAGCTTTCCTCTAGCTCAAAAGCTTCATAAGGTTCAACTAACTCATATCCTAAAAATTCTGCTACTTTTTTGGAAGCCTCGTTATGAGCATCCCAAAGTGGAAACATATCCCTATTTAAACTCTCTAAAATCATTGCAGCACCAAGCTTTTTAGCAAATCCATTTCCTTGTTCGCTTGGTCTAGTTGCAACTTCCACTTCAACTGCTTCACTGTAAACTAACCCTGAGGAAATCCCAGCAATCAGTTCATTATTTTTAAGAATCACAAAGCCAAATCCACCTTTTAAAACAAAATCCTGATAGGACTCAAAATCCCCCTGTAAATCCTGTGACCATTCTTCCGTAGAAAAGCAGTTATAAATATGATTATTAATAGGCACAATATTGTAATTTTCCTCTAAATGAGTAACTAGATCATTTAGAAATTTAACTTGAAAATTTGCCTTATCTTTAAAAGAATAGCGAGTAAAAGAATTTAGCCCCACTTTCCGATGCAGAAAATCTTGCCAATTAGTATTTTCTGAAATAATAATCTTATAATCTAAACCATATTTTCTAACAAAATCTTCCCAAAATCTGGAATCCAACTCCCCTGCTAGGTATAGAAAATTCCCAACATCATAAAAGCTTGTTGTCCTATCATTGTTTCGGTAGATAGTTCCAATTTGAGATTTAAGACCATAGAGAACCATATTTTTCTTCCATGTTTTAAATAGTTCCATTATCCCTCTACTTCACCTTCCAATTCATGTAAAAAGTCTTGTCCAGTTCTGGAAGTCCTAATAATTCAGACTTAACCTTCAAGACTAATGGCGATACATTTTCTTCTGTAATCTCTTGAATATCCATCCAAATATATCCAAGTGAATCATTCGCACCATCAGACACAGCTTCCGAAGTCGTAACTTGAGGTGCACTCTCATTCATTTCTACATCATACAAGGCCATGACATGGTGAACTATAAAATTTTTTAACTCTTCCCTGACGAAAACATCGTAGATTCGAGGATTAGAGTAGCTTCTAACAGTAAATCCCGTCTCTTCCATAACTTCTCTAGTCAGCGTTTCCGTCAGTCCTTCACCAAGTTGCTGACTGCCTCCAGGTAGATCATACCGATGTTGATAAGGGCCTCTCGTTTTTTCAATGCAGAGTAACTTCCCATTTTCTAAGCAAACAGCGTAGACTCCAAAGTGTCTTTTGACTTCCATCAGATCCTCCTACTTCAAAGACCAGCCGCCATCTATTGTCAAGATTTGTCCTTGCATGGCACTCGCTTTTCCACTTGCTAAGAAAAGGCTAATTTCTGCTATTTCCTCTGGTTCAATCCAGCGCTTGATTGGTGTTTCACTAGCCACCCAGTCAGCTAAGCCTCCTGGCTCAAAATCCGCAGCGGTCATAGCCGTCTTGACTGCTCCTGGAGCGATCCCAAAGACCTGAATCCCAGCTTCAGCATAGTCTAGAGCCAACTGCTTGGTGAAGCCAGCCAAGGCATGCTTGGATGAAGTATAGGCGTGACCACCTCCACCTGCTAGGCTAGAAGCAATGGAACACATATTGATGATGATTCCCTTTTTATTTTCCAGCATTTGTGTCAAATAATACCGAGTCAACTCAACAGGAGTCATGTAGTTGATTTCAAAAATCTCTTGAATGTCCTGCGCCGTTTGTTCCAACAGTGGTTTGTAATCATCCAAAACTCCGGCAGTATTACACAAAACATCCACCTGAGGGCACCAGTCAAAAATAGGTTCCAAGTCCAAGGTCAAATCTCTCTGTAAAAAGTGAAAATCACCCTCTAAGAGTGGCTTTTCACCTTGGTCAACTCCATAAACTTGATAGCCCTTCTCTAAAAAGAGGCGAGCTTGAGCCAATCCGATCCCTGAACTCACTCCTGTAATGAGTACACGTTTAGTCATGCACTTCTACCCAATCCGTTGCCAAAACATCACAAGGTGTCGGACTCCACATGGAAAAACCTTCTCCTTCGCCAGAAACGTTGATTAGGAAGTAGGGCGTCACTTCAAGTGCAACCCCATTTTGCTCGATAGTGTCAAAAAGTTGGACATAGTTTTCAGCACCTCCCCAACCAGTTCGTACATATTTTTTCTTAGCCTTTAACCCAGGCAGGATTTCTTCAAAAGTCATGTTATTCTCCTTTAAAATCAATAATTCTTCCCTTCATTATAACAAAAAAACCGCTTTGCAACGGCTTTTTGACTGTGATTTATTTACATCTGCTTCTACTTACGGCAAATTATTCCCTGCTGCAAGATAAATTTCATACCATTCTTTTCTTGTTAAGCTAAAGTTTGCCGCTTGGCTAACTTCTCTCAAGTGATTAGGATTTGTGGTACCTACGACTGCCTGCATTTTTGCTGGATAACGCAATATCCAAGAAATGGCAATAGTTGAAGGGGTTACTCCATATTTAATAGCTAAACGATCAAGTACTTGATTTAAAGCTTGAAATTTCTCATTTCCAACAAAATTCCCTTTAAAATACCCGAATTGTAAGACAGACCAGGCTTGAATGACCACATCGTGTAATTGGCAATATTCAAAAATGCTGCCATCTCGCATAGCTGCTTGACTATCTTCCATATTAACATGAAAACCTGATTCAAATCCTGGAGTAAAAGCCGCACTCAATTGTAGCTGATTAACAGCTAACGGCTGCTTGACATCTTTTTTAAGTAACTCCATCATCATAGGATTTTGATTAGAAACTCCAAAATCTCGAACCTTACCTTGTTTATAAAGGAGATCAAAGGCTTCTGCTACTTGGTCAGATTCCATCAAAGCATCTGGTCGATGAAGAAGCAAGCTATCTAGATGATCAATCTTCAATCTTTGCAAAATACCGTCAACTGATTTTATAATATAGTCCTTAGAAAAATCAAAATAGGTAAATTCTTCAATGCGAATGCCACATTTGGACTGAATCCACATCTTTTCTCTTAAATCTGGACGATTTTTTAGGACAAGACCTAGCAGTTCTTCACAACGACCACGACCATAAATATCAGCCAAGTCGAAAGCATTGATTCCAACAGAAAGTGCTGTTTCTACAAGCTCTTCAACTTCTTTTACAGACTTATCTTCTATTCTCATCATTCCGAGAACAATTTCTGATAATTCTTTGTCATCTTGACCAAGAGTTATGTATCTCATCAAATTTTTCTCCTTTAATTCTACATTCTTCATTTAATTATAACAAAAAACCGCTTTGCAACGGCTTTTTGACTATATTTCACTCCATTTTATCTTCTTAAACCCACGGAACAAGAGAAAAATTCCAATAAAGAGGACAGCTAAAGGAATAATCTTTGTGAGGAAAACATTTGAAATGCCCATCCACTCATAATAACGGAGCAGAGAACCCACCACAAGATAGGCAACAATCATACTGACAAAGGGACGAAAGACCGCTTCTTTCCAATTCCAAATACTGATGACTAGAGAAAGCGTAAAGACAAGGAAACTATCCCAGGGAGCAGGAAGATAAAATGCTCCTTCTTGTACAAAACTTCCTATTCCTACATATCCCAGAACAACTAGAAGGACAAGAATCCCAACGACAATATAGGTGCCAATTTTCATTTTAGGAGAATCTTGGACTAAGCTCCAACGTAAGATTGTAGCCACAAGCCCAAAGCCAACTAGAAAAAGAAGAAGTTGCCCTAAAAACGTGAGCAAATTGACTGTTAAGAGAGAACCTTTAGAAAAATCGCCTAGTAGTTGATAGTAATGTAATACCGCCAGGACAAGAATTGGTGTTAAAAAGGACTCTTTGACCGAACTACGTGGTGCTTCCTTGAGCATCTCTTTCATTAATTTTTTAGGATTCTTACCTAGATAATCCTCTGCACTCATGCCATCTCGTTCTGCTTCTGAGAAATCTAGCATCATCAAATAGATCTGCTCTCTGAGATAGTCTTCATCATAGAGAAATCCAGCAAGATTAAAACTATCCCACAGTTCCTCAAAATACTGCTGATTGTCCTCAGAAAACTCATGCAACAAATTGTTTGTTTCTTCATAATACTTCATTTTCTTCATGGTTTAACCCCCATTCTTAATCCCTTCTACTTTTTGACTCAAATCGTCCCATTGTTGCCAAAAGACCGAGACACGCTCTTCTCCTTCTTTGGTGAGCGAAAAATACTTCCGATCTGGACCATCTGGCGACGGGCGCATGTCGCCTCTTATCCATTGATTTTTTTCTAACTTTTGCAACAAAGGATAAATAGTTCCTGGAACGATAGTATCAAATTCAGCCTCTCGCAAAGTCTGAACCAACTCATAACCATACCGCTCTTTTTGACCAATCATATCCAAGACACAACCTTCAAGAACACCTTTTAACAGTTGAGTTTCTTTCATCCCTTCTCCCTTCTAATCTATTTTTGTAATACCTACTAGTAGCTTCAGCTATAGTATACCACTTCCACACTAGTTTGTAAAGCATAATAGTTGATACTCTTCGAAAATCTCTTCAAACCACGTCAGCGTCGCCTTACTGTATGTATAGTTACTGACTTCGTCAGTTTCA
>NZ_VMNC01000046.1:0-5922 GCF_013277505.1 Streptococcus sp. k-378
ATATCTACGGCAAGGCGACGTTGACGTGGTTTGAAGAGATTTTCGAAGAGTATTAGTCTTTATTTTCGTATGGCAAGATCAAGTTCAAGATGATTCCTGTCATGGCTGAAAGAGCAGTACCTGAAAGTGTAACTGGACCAAGTTTAAGGACAGCTCCTCCAAGTCCAAGAACCAACATAGCACTTGCGATGATGAGGTTTCGCATTTGAGCGAAATCAACACGTTCTTTAATCAAGACTTTCAAACCATTGCTGGCGATAACCCCATAGAGAAGGATTGACATACCACCAAGTACAGCGTTTGGAATAGTTGAAATCAAGGCAGTGAATTTACCAAGGAAGCTGAGGGCAATCGCGATGAAGGCAGCGTTACGGATAACTGAGACAGAAGCGATACGAGTCATACCGATAACCCCTGTATTTTCTCCGTAAGTTGTATTGGCTGGTCCACCAAGGAAGGCAGAAACAGAAGTTGCGATACCGTCACCAAGAAGAGTACGGTGAAGACCTGGTTCTTTTAAGAATTGACGGCCACAGATTTGACCCAAAACAGTATGGTCTCCGATATGTTCAGAAATTGTTACGATAGCGATTGGCAAGATAGCGATGGCTTCTGGACCAAAGTAAAGATTGTATTCTTTAAAGGCACCACCTGTGTTAAATGGCAAGTAGAAACCAGGAATTTCAAACCAGTTAGCTTTAAGAACTGGTGTAAAGTCAACCAAGCCAAGAGTTAGTGCGAAGAGGTAACCACCAATAATGGCAAAGAGAAATGGAATGATTCGTAGGAATCCTTTTCCCTTTGTATTGATAAAGGCAGCAATCAAGAAAGTAACAACTGCTACAAGAGCATTTTTCCAGTTTCCATCAGCTACAAGACCAGCGTTGGTAACAGCTGAACCTGCAAGTCCAAGACCGATAACGATAATCATAGGTCCGATGATGATTGGTGGCAAGAGTTTATCAATCCATTTTGTTCCTACAAATCGGATGCTGGTAGCAACAAGGACATAGACCAAACCAGTCAAGATAACTCCAGTTTGAGCAGCAGATATATCTCCTCCCATTTCCTTCATAGCTAGTGACATAGCTGTGATAAAGGCGAATGAAGAACCTAGATAAACTGGAACTTTAAAACCAGTTGAAATCATGTAGATGAGTGTTCCAACACCTGAAGCAAAAAGGGCAACAGATACAGGCATTCCCAAAATCAAGGGTACCAAGATGGTCGCACCAAACATGGCGAAAACGTGTTGGAAACTAAGGAGAATTCCTTTTCCAGCTGAAGGACGTTGGTCAACGTCTAGTAACAAATCAACAGTTGATTCTTGTTTCATATAAACCTCACTTTTGGGCATCAAAAAAGAGCCCATTATTTTACAGCAATAGGCCCTCAGAGTAAGACTTCTCTAAAATCTAGATTTTAGAGAGTTTCAAGTATTTCTGCGTCTTCGTCACCTCACGGGATGACATTAAAAACCTTTGCTTAGGATAGTATAGCAGAAAAAAATGATTTTGTAAATCATTTTTTCCCGAGCCTAAAAATAAGAGAGCGAGGTTGATTTTGTAAATCATTTTTTCCCGAGCCTAAAAATAAGAGAGCGAGGATGACTTTGTAAATATTTTTTTACTAAAAAATTTAAAGCGGGCGTTTATTTGGCATACCAGCCTTTCTTGGGTATTTGTTGGGCGTTTCTTTTTTCTTTTCTACCACTGTGATATAACGCGGATCTCCATTTGGTAGGGCGTAGCTGAGATTGTCTTCGACTTTACTAAAAAGGAGGTTGAGGGCATTCTTAGCTTCAAATAATTCCTCAGGCGCATTGCTGGCCTTGAGTGCCAATAGTTTACCACCAACTTTAAGGTAAGGAATTGTCAATTCAGACAAGACCTGCATACGGGCTACAGCACGAGCTGTTACAAAATCATACTGAGCACGGAAGTTCTTGTCTTGGGCAAAATCTTCGGCACGTCCATGGTAGAAATGAACACCATCCAAATCCAGTTCTTGAGCTAAGAGTTGGAGGAAGTTGATACGTTTATTGAGCGAATCAATGATGGTCACATCTAACTGAGGATAGAGGATTTTCATTGGTAGACTAGGAAATCCTGCACCGGCTCCAATATCAAGCAATTTGATAGTTTCATTGGGAATCAAGCCTTGCAGAATAGGTGCAATCGAATCGTAAAAATGTTTGAGATAAACTTCTTCTTTGTCCGTAATGGCTGTTAAATTAATCTTTTCATTCCACTCGACTAAGAGTTCAAAATAACGTTCAAATTGTTTTTTTTGCTGGTCCGAAAGTGGAAGATTTTGCTCGGCAAGCAAGTTGTAAAATGTTTCTGGTTTCATAGTTATTTCCTTCTTTAGTATCATCTTATTTTACCACAATCATTAAAAATTTGATATACTGGTACTAATCTAAAAGTAGAAAGGACTTATATCATGACTTGGATTATTCTTGGAGTTATCGCTCTTGTTGTTATTTTTGTGATTGTTAGCTATAACGGTTTGGTTAAGAATCGTATGCAAACAAAGGAGGCTTGGAGCCAAATTGATGTTCAGTTGAAACGTCGAAATGACCTCTTGCCAAACTTGATTGAGACTGTAAAAGGTTATGCTAAATATGAAGGTTCTACCCTTGAAAAGGTGGCAGAACTGCGTAACCAAGTGGCAGCAGCGACTTCACCAGCAGAAGCTATGAAAGCTAGTGATGCCCTCACTCGTCAAGTTTCAGGTATTTTTGCAGTTGCAGAAAGCTATCCAGATTTGAAAGCTAGTGCAAACTTTGTTAAATTGCAAGAGGAGTTGACCAATACAGAAAATAAAATTTCTTACTCTCGTCAACTCTATAACAGTGTTGTCAGCAACTACAATGTAAAATTAGAAACTTTCCCAAGCAATATTATCGCTGGAATGTTTGGATTTAAAGCAGCAGATTTCCTTCAAACACCAGAAGAGGAAAAAGCAGTTCCTAAAGTTGATTTTAGCGGTTTAGGTGACTAAGATGCTGTTTGATCAAATTGCAAGCAATAAACGAAAAACGTGGATTTTATTGCTGGTATTTTTCCTACTCTTAGCTCTTGTTGGTTATGCGGTTGGTTACCTCTTTATGCGGTCTGGGATTGGTGGTTTGGTTATCGCACTGATTATTGGCTTTATCTATGCCTTGTCCATGATTTTTCAATCAACAGAGATTGTCATGTCCATGAACGGGGCGCGTGAGGTTGATGAACAAAAGGCACCAGATCTCTACCACGTAGTGGAAGATATGGCTATGGTCGCTCAGATTCCTATGCCCCGTGTTTTCATCATTGATGATCCAGCCTTAAATGCCTTTGCGACAGGTTCTAACCCTCAAAATGCGGCGGTTGCTGCGACTTCAGGTCTACTAGCTATCATGAATCGTGAAGAACTAGAAGCTGTTATGGGACATGAAGTCAGTCATATTCGTAATTATGATATCCGTATTTCGACTATTGCAGTTGCCCTTGCTAGTGCTATCACCATGCTTTCTGGTATGGCAGGTCGTATGATGTGGTGGGGTGGAGCAGGTCGCAGACGAAGTGATGATGACCGAGATGGAAATGGTCTTGAAATCATTATGCTAGTGGTTTCCCTACTAGCTATTGTACTGGCACCTCTCGCTGCAACCTTGGTTCAGCTCGCTATTTCTCGTCAGAGGGAATTTCTGGCAGATGCATCTAGTGTCGAGCTGACTCGCAATCCCCAGGGAATGATTAATGCCCTAGATAAGTTGGACAATAGCAAACCTATGAGTCGCCACGTCGATGATGCTAGCAGTGCACTTTATATCAATGATCCTAAGAAAGGGGGAGGGTTCAAAAAACTCTTTTATACCCACCCACCTATCTCAGAACGGATTGAACGTTTAAAACATATGTAAAATGAAGGCTGGAAAAAGTCTTTAAAATCTGAAAAACGCATAATATCAGGTGTGAAAACTTGATATTATGCGTTTTATTATGGGAAGATTTACTTCTTTTTCTCCTAAAATTGTGTTTTTGCCCCACATATTTGCGATGTTGAAAATTTATAAATCTTGAAAATAAACTAGCTCCAAACCGTGTTCTGTTAAGCGATAGATGATTGAACAGATCTCTTTTAAGAAACAACGGTCATGCGAAACAGTGATGAGACCACCAGGATAAGTGGCAAAGAGTTTTCTAATTTCGGGTTGAGAAGTTGGAGAAAAGTTTCGTGTGGGTTCATCTAGCAGGAGAAAGTTTGGTTTGCGCAAGACTAAATCCAAAAGCAGGAGTTTTCCTTGTTGTCCGCCAGATAAGAAGCGAATTTGATGCTGCATTTCTGGATAACTGAAATTGAGACTGGCTAAGTGAGATTGGATTTTTTGTAGTTCCTCTTTTTCCCCAGTTTTACTTAGATAGGCTATTGGTGATAAATCCAATTGCAGTTTTTGCTGGTAATCTTGTGGCATATAACCAAGCGAAATCTCTCTTTTAGCATTAAAAAGTTGCTGTAACTTGGCTAATAGGGTCGATTTTCCAATACCATTTGGCCCTATAATACCGATTTTTTCTTGGCCACGGACAGTTAATTGTAGTTCTTGCACCAAAATTCGCTCGCCAATGGATAAATTTTCTTTTTCCAGTTGGATTAAGACTTTAGAAGTAGGTAATGGCTGTATATCTGAGAAGAAAAGTCTGATTTCTTCCTCTTCAAGTGGCTTTTGGGTCATGGCCTGAGCTGCTCTTTCGTAGCGTTTTTCTTGTGAGAGGACAGTTTTCATCTTTTTAGCCAATAGGCGACCGGCAGTACTGTCTTTGGTAGCTCGAAGAGCAGTTTTTACATTTTGTTTAACTCGTTGATGTTTTTCCATGGTTTTATCGTAGGCTCTTTGGTCGTTGGCTGCTTGCTGGGTTTGTCTGGCAAAATTAGCCTTTCTCTGCTCACTATAACTATCATAGTCTAAATGCTCTACTAGTGTTTCTGCTTCTTTACGGTGCTTGACCAGTCGCAAGTGAACAGTAGTGTCTGCCGTTTCAGAAAGAAAGTCCTCATCATGGGAAATGAAAATAACGGTTTGCCGAATCTTGCGCATTTGACCTTTTAGCCAATCAACCGTCTCAAGATCCAAGTCATTTGAAGGTTCATCTAAAAATAGAATCTCAAAAGGTTTGGCTAACTCATGGATGAGCTGAATTTTCAAAGCTTCACCCCCTGATAGACTACCAATCTCTTGGTCGCTTGCGAAACGATTGCTATCAAAATGCAATTCCTCAGCTAAACGATAGAGGACACTGTAATCTAAATCAATAGTATCTAAAAAGAAGTAGTCGTGTAGAGTTCTATTTTTCAGGTCCTCAGGAAGTTTTTGAGGAATGTAGGCTATTGATTGATAATCAGATTGAATGTCTCCCCCGATAGTGAAATCAGGCAAAGTTTCCCCCATTAAAATTTTAAGTAAGGTGGATTTGCCATTTCCTTCTTCACCAATAATAGCTACCTTTTCCCTGTCTTGGATGGTCATGCTGAGGTCAGAGACAAGGTCTCGTAAATCTTTGTTTTGTGTGATGGTCAGGTGATTGATTTTTATCATATGATTGCCCTTTCTAGAATGTTGATACTACATAACAAAAAGCTCTACTTTACCTAGTAGAGCCTAAAGTCTATGTCAAAAAAACTCTATTAATACTCTTCGAAAATCTCTTCAAACCACGTCAGCGTCGCCTTACCGTATATATGTGACTGACTTCGTCAGTCTTATCTACAACCTCAAAGCGGTGCTTTGAGCAACCTGCGGCTAGCTTCCTAGTTTGCTTTTTGATTTTCATTGAGTATAAAAACCTTCTCATAAGCTTTTCTTGTTTTAAAGAAAAAATTACTCCTTCATCTGACTCTCTGCATCAGCCACAACTTGCTCTAAACTAGTCTGACCAA
>NZ_VMNC01000047.1:0-3128 GCF_013277505.1 Streptococcus sp. k-378
CCGTGCTTCACAAACCAGCAAGATTCCTTACCAATTGATTGTTGGAGACAAGGAAATGGAAGACGGAACTGTTAACGTTCGTCGCTATGGCCAAAAAGAAACACAAACTGTCTCAGTTGATGATTTTGTTGGAGCTATCCTAGCTGATATAGCCAACAAATCACGCGTTGAGAAATAAGAACCTAGCATAAAAGCCTCCAGTCCGGAGGCTTTTTCGTCTATTCTCACTCAAGGACTAGGTTCACTTGAGCAAACTGAATCCGCGCTATCGTTCCTTTTCCGACCTCAGACTCGATACGAATCTCGTGCCCCAGTTCTTCAGAAATTTTCTTAGATAGGTAAAGGCCAAGGCCAGATGACTGCTGGGTTAGGCGTCCATTATATCCTGAAAATCCACGTTCAAAGACTCGGAGGACATCACTGTTTTTTATCCCGATTCCCGTATCCTTGATACAAAGCTCTTGCCCCTCCATATAAATCTCCAGACCACCTTCCTTAGTGTACTTGAGACTATTTGAGATAATTTGCTCAATAACCACTAGCAGCCACTTTTTATCCGTCACGATTTCTTTATCAAGGTCATGTAGATTGACATTTAGGCCTTTTTGAATAAAGAAAAGAGCGTATTTACGAATTATTTCCTTGACCAAGTCCTCAATTTGAACCTGCTTTAAGACCAAATCATCATGAAAACTTTCTAAACGCAGGTACTGTAAAACTAAATTGGTATAGGAGTCAATCTTGAAAATTTCCTGTTCTAATTGCTGCTTCAGTTGGCGGTCGACCACTTCTGCAACTAAGAGTTGACTGGCTGCAATGGGGGTCTTAATCTGATGGGCCCACAAGGTATAGTAATCCAGCAAATCCGTCAGTTTTCTTTCTGCGTCAGACCTCTGCTGATAGAGTTCCATCTCACGCGCTTCTAATTTTTCAGCCAAGGCTCTTTCCAAAGGAGACTGAGCTTCCCTCTCCCCATAGAGAATTTCCTGACGATAGACCTGCGTTTCCACCAATATGTCCCAAGTGAAAAATAAGATGGTTACAAAGCAACACAAGAGGAAAAAGTAGAGAAAGTAAGTTCCCAAACTGGCAAATAAAAACTGAAAGAGCAAAATCAGAAATGCTAAAGCAAGCAGATAGACAAACAGACGACTACGGGAGCGCAGATAGGCTAGAAAAAATTGTTTCCAATCAAGCATGCTTCAGTCCGTACCCTATCCCTTTCTTGGTCTCGATAAATCCTACCAAGCCCTGCTCTTCCAATTTTTTACGCAAACGAGCCACATTGACAGAGAGGGTATTATCATCAATGAAAAAGTCACTGTTCCAAAGTTCCCGCATGAGGTCGTCACGCGCTACAATATTGCCTGCATGCTCAAATAACACGCGTAAAATCTGGAATTCGTTCTTGGTCAAATTCAAGACTTGCCCTTGATAATGTAAATCCATGGATTTGGTATTGAGGATAACACCAGCATATTCCAGTAAACTCTCGTCACGCCCGAACTCATAGGAACGACGCAGCAAGCCCTGAACCTTGGCTAAAAGAACCTGCTGGTCAAAAGGTTTGGTCACAAAGTCATCCGCCCCCATATTGATTGCCATGACAATATCCATAGCCTGGTCTCTCGAAGACAGAAACATGATAGGCACCTTGGAAATCTTGCGAATTTCCTGACACCAGTGATAACCATTAAACAAGGGCAGCCCAATATCCATGAGGACCAGATGAGGTTCCGATTGGACAAAAAGACTCAAAACTTCCATAAAGTCTTCTACCAAGACCACTTCAAATCCCCATTCAGAGAGCATTTTCCCGACCTGTTGACGAATAACCTGATCATCTTCTACTAGTAAAATCTTGTGCATGCGCTCCTCCTTTTCTATTATTATAACAGATTTTTCCATGCTCGAATGTCTGAAATTGAATTTGACATAGCTTGTTTTTAGCCAACAAAGTGCAACAATCCTACTAGCTAATTTGAGGGAAATTTGATAAGATAAAGAAAAGAAAGGAGTTCTTATGGCCAATATTTTTGATTACCTGAAAGATGTCGCATACGATTCCTTTTACGACTTTCCATTGAATGAGTTAGACATTCTAGCCTTAACAGAAGCTACCTACCTCTCCTTTGATAATCTGGTCTCCACAAGTCCTCAGCGACTTTTAGACCTGGCTCCTCAGGTTCCAAGGAATCCTAACATGTTGACCAGCAAAAATCGCCTCCAGCTATTAGATGAGCTAGCTCAACACAAACGCTTCAAAAATTGTAAACTCTCTCATTTTATCAACGACATTGACCCTGAACTGCAAAAGCAGTTTGCGGCTATGACCTACCGCCTCACTCTCGATACCTATCTGATTGTCTTTCGTGGGACTGATGACAGTATCATTGGCTGGAAGGAAGATTTCCACCTGACCTATATGAAGGAAATTCCTGCTCAAAAGCACGCCCTTCGCTATTTAAAGAACTTTTTTGCCCACCATCCTAATCAAAATGTCATTCTGGCTGGACATTCCAAGGGAGGAAATCTAGCCATCTATGCTGCTAGTCAAATTGAACAAAGTTTACAGGATCAAATCACAGCAGTTTATACCTTTGATGCGCCTGGTCTCCATAAAGAACTGACACAAACCGAGGGCTATCAAAGGCTAATGGATAGAACCAAGGTCTTCATCCCACAAGGTTCCATCATCGGTATGATGCTGGAAATCCCTAACCAGCAAATCATCGTGCACAGTACTACCTTGGGTGGTATCGCCCAGCACGATACCTTTAGTTGGCAGATTGAGGACAAGCACTTCGTCCAGCTGGATAAGACCAACAGTGATAGCCGACAAGTCGACACAACCTTCAAGGAGTGGGTGGCCACAGTCCCTGACGAGGAACTCCAGCTCTATTTCGACCTCTTCTTTGGCACCATTCTTGATTCTGGTATTACTTCTATCAATGACCTATCTTCCTTAAAGGCGATTGAACACATTCATCATCTCTTTGTCCAAGCGTAATCCCTCACTCCAGAAGAAAGGGAAACCATGGGACGCCTCACTCAATTATTGATTGATACCCGTTACCAAGCATGGAAGAATAGATAAAAAGCTTATGAAAAGGTAATACTCTTCGAAA